>CABUDQ010000024.1 GCA_902490365.1 uncultured Collinsella sp.
ACATGACGGCGTAGGCGCTACCAAAGGGATGGTCGCGGTAAAACGCGGTAAAACAACCCTGCTCGTTGGCCTTGCCGCTCTCCCACAGGCCCTGGGCCATAGTGAGCTCGTACAGATCGGTAAGCATTGCAATGTCGGTAGGATGCGAGATGTCGGTCAAAGCCATGGGGCGACCTTTCGGATGCGTTGTGCAGAATTTGAGGGTTGGACGAGGCGGACGTGCAGGCATGAAGCCCGGCGCGAACAGGTTAGTGCAGGCCCATGCTGCCCGTGATCGTGTAGACCATAAAGACGATAAACGCGATGAGGGCGAGCACGATGATGATTTTTTGAGCCGGAGCCATGCCGGGAATCTCATTCTCGCCCGTAGGCTCCTTGGAGGTGACCATGCGCTGGGCAAACGTCATCTCGTCACGGCTCGGTTTGGGCTCGGCCGGCTTGGGATAAGCCACCTTTTTAGGCTGAGGCTTGGGCGCGGCAGGCGCAGGCTTCGCGGCGGCGGGCCTGGGCGCGGGCGCGGGGGCGGGCTTGGGCGCGGGGGCGGCGTTCGCGGCGGCCTCCTCGGCCTTCGCGCGCTCGGCACGCAGGGCAGCCAGCTCCTCACGCTCGCGACGAGCCTTTTCCTGCTCCTCGCGGCGGGCCTTCTCGGCGCGGAGCTCTTCCAACTCGGCGCGCTCCTCGTCAGACAGTGGTTGGGACTCAAGCTCGGCCATAGTACAGCCCTTTCTTTTTAAAAAAAGCCGCCGACACAATGTCGACGGCTTATCAAATCCAAGGGTGGAGACGAAGGGAGTCGAACCCTCGGCCTCTGCCATGCGACGGCAGCGCTCTCCCAACTGAGCTACGTCCCCAGGACAAGTTGATATTTTACCTACGGCTCGCCAACTGTCAACGCCCAAAAAGACTACTCCTAATGATTTTTTAATCCCCGTCCCAGAAAAATCATCGGCAAACGCACTACTTTGCGCTGGTGAGGACGCCGGTGGTGTCGAAGGCTGGGGTGAAGCTCTCGTCTACCGCGCCGCCCTCTTGCCAGAACATCGTCGTAAAGCCCAGGTCGTCGGCATGGTCGAGCACCTGCTCGTACTCCTCGCGCGTCACGGCGCGTGCCAACTCGCCGCCTTGCTCGCGCATGAGCGCATTGGGCGTGTACTGGTTCATGACCGAGATAGGCACATCGCCCACCGTCTGCCACACCAGGTCCAGCACGCGGCACGAATCATCCGCATGCCCCGGCAGCACCAAATGGCGCACGATAATGCCGCGTTTCATGAGACCGTCCTCGTCCACCAGTTCTCCCCCGCGGCGCTCAATCTCGCGCGCCATCTGTGCCAGACCCGACACGGCCACGCGCGGGTAATCCTTAATATGAGAAAGCGACTGCGCAAGCCCGGCATCGGCATATTTAAAGTCGGTGAGCCACACATCAACCAGGTCACCCAGGGCAGCCACGGCACTCGCCCGTTCATAGCCGCTCGTGTTGTAGACGATCGGGATGTCCAGCCCGCGCTCCCGCGCTGCGGCAATCGCGGCCGGCAGCAGGTGAGCATAATGCGTCGCAGTCACCAGGTTGATGTTGTTGGCGCCCTGGTCCTGCAGCTCCAGCATAATCTCGACCAAACGCTCGGGCGAAATCTCGAGACCGAAATTGCCCGTCGAGATCTCGTGGTTCTGGCAATAGACGCATTTGAGCGAACAGCCGCTAAAGAAAATCGTGCCCGAGCCGGCCTCGCCCGAGATAGGCGGCTCCTCCCACATATGGAGCGCCGCGCGGGCAACCTTAAGCGTGTCGTCGGCGCCGCACACGCCACGCGTGCCCTCGTCGCGCGCCGCGCCGCAACGGCGCGGACACAAATGGCAGGCGGGCGAAAAAAGTTCGGTCAACGACGTCGGCATAAAAACATGCTCCAAAACAACGATTCAGCAGCTCAAACGCAAAAGCCCGGACCGCACAGACGGCTCCAAGCCCAAGGCGCCGTAATCGTCCGACACGAATTTTGTAATGTCAAGACTGGAATCAACAAAGTGCCGCTTTATGATGTAGGTATTCCGCCCCCCGCGGAGCAACTGGGTGAACCGTCGCGTTTATTTAGGGAGCCCATACAGTCGTACTTAGTACAGGTATCCTTCGTTGTTAAGGACGCTGGAACGGTCGATGAGGGCACCCACCTGTTTTAGGTGGGTTCATTTTCGTAACGTGGGGGGTGGTTTTCTTTTGCCGATTTTGCCAAAAATCGCCATCGCAGATCCCGTATGACACCCAACGGCACTCGGCAGAACCCCCGCCAACTTCCCAATATCTGGTAAGCGCGTGATAATCGCACGGCGCAAACCCCCGCACCCCCTCGGTCGAGTATCATGGGTCAGCTATGCCCTTTTGCGCGTAGCGCCCTTTGACCTTTTCCTTCGACGCTTGGCGGTTTATCGATTCATGGCTTCCTCCACGAGCTTCATACCGTACCTATGCGTGGCGGCCGCGGCTTTTATCACGACCTTCCTCACGGTGCCCCTGGTCAAGCGCCTGGCAATCAAGCTTGACGCCGTCGACTATCCCTCCAAGCGCCGTATCAACACTAAGCCCATCCCGCGCATGGGCGGCACCGCGGTCTTTTTGGGCCTCGTCGTCGCCTGCATCGTGCAGATCCTGGGCACCTGGTACCTGGACTGGCCGCCCGTTTTGGTGCCGCACCCGCGCTTGCACATCAGCTACCCCGTGCTGGCACTCTCCTTTACCGTAATCTTTGCGACCGGCGCGATCGATGATGTCTTCCAGCTCAACCCCAAGCAAAAACTGGCCGGCCAGGTGCTCGCCGCGCTCATCGCCTGCGTGGGCGGCCTTAAAATCGGCGTCATCGTCAACCCGTTTGCCCCTGGCGAGATCGCGCTCGGCTGGCTCGCCTACCCCATCACCGTGATCTACCTAGTGGCGTTCACCAACATCATCAACCTCATCGACGGCCTCGACGGCCTGGCCACCGGCATCTGCGGCATCGCATCGTTCACTATGTTCTCGGTCGCTGTGCTCTCGGGTCGCATTGACGCCGCAGCGCTCTCTATCGCGCTCTTTGGCTCGTGCCTCGCCTTCCTACGCTACAACTTCAACCCCGCGAGCATCTTCTTGGGCGACTCGGGCTCACTGCTCCTGGGCTTTGCGCTGGGTTCCATCTCGCTGCTCAACGTGAGCCGCACCGCCGCGCTTACCTCGCTCATCATTCCGCTCATCGTGGCCGGCGTGCCCATCATCGACACGTTTAGCGCCATCGTGCGCCGCAAGCGCGCCCACATTAGCATCGGACAGGCCGACAAGGGCCACATCCACCACCGCCTGATCCAAGAGGGCTATAACCAAAAGCAAGCCGTACTGCTCATCTATGCCTGGTGCATTATGCTTTCGGCCGGCGCCGCCGCCATCAACCAAGTCGAAGTCCCCATGCGCGTGCTCATCTTTACCGTGCTCGCCATTGGCTCGGCGGCCTTCGCCAAGCACCTGCACCTGTTTGAGCCCGTGCTGCGTCACCATTACAACAAGCGCACGCACGAGGACGAGCTCGTCACCCCCGACGACCCCGCTTTTAAGCAAGAGGAGCAGGCAGCCGAGGAACGTAAAGAAGAGCGCCACCACAGGCTCTAGGGTAAGCTGCCGAGGATATGCCAAGCACCGCTGGCCAAACGCAGCCACGCCGCATCCATAGCGCAAGCCTCCCCACGCCAGCCCCTCACCTACTTACGCCCCGCCTCTCTAATAAACACGCTATCATCTTGACCCATGAACATACGTTAGGAGCAATCATGCCAAACGAGAACAGCTACGAAGTCGCGCTGCAAAAGAGCAACGCCATTCGCGAGGGCCTGGCCAAAACGCCCGAGAAGTTCACCATGCTCACCGGCGACCGCCCCACCGGCCGTCTGCACCTGGGTCACTACTTCGGCACCCTCAAGGGCCGTGTTGAGCTGCAGAACATGGGCGCCAAGACCAACGTGCTCATCGCCGACTACCAAGTCATCACTGACCGCGATACGACCGAGCACATCCAAGACAACGTGTACAACATGGTCATGGACTACCTTGCCTGCGGCATCGACCCCGACAAGACCATGATCTACGCGCACTCCGCCGTACCCGCCGCAAACCAGCTCATGCTGCCGTTCCTGTCGCTGGTCTCCGAGGCCGAGCTGGCGCGCAACCCCACGGTCAAGGCCGAGATGGAGGCCTCGGGCCACGAGCTCACCGGCCTTCTGCTCACCTACCCGGTGCACCAGGCCTGCGACATCCTGTTCTGCAAGGGCAATGTGGTGCCCGTCGGTCGCGACCAGCTGCCGCACATCGAGCTCACCCGCACCATCGCCCGCCGCTTTAACAACCGTTACGGCAAGGTGTTCCCCGAGGTCGACGCGCTGCTGTCCGAGACCCCGCTGCTGCCCGGCCTGGACGGGCGCAAGATGAGCAAGAGCTACGGCAACGCCATCAACATCTCGATGACCGCCGAGGAGACGGCCAAGCGCATCAAGAAGAGCCAGACCGACTCCGAGCGCATGATCACGTTCGATCCCGAGAATCGCCCCGGCGTGTCCGGCCTGCTTTCAACCGCCGCCATCTGCACCGGCCGTTCCGAGGTCGAGATTGCCGAGGAGATTGGCATGGGCGGCTCCGGCCAGCTCAAGAAGTACGTGACCGAGGCCGTCAACGAGTACTTCGCGCCGATCCGCGAGCGTCGTCAGCGCTATGAGAACGATCTGGACTATGTGAAGGACGTGCTGCACGAGGGCAACCGTCGCGCCAACGAGATTGCCGAGCAGACCCTGGCCGAGGTTCAGGACGCCATGGGCATGGTGTACTAGGCAAAGCGCCTTCGCACAACATAGACGGTGAGGCTGAATCCTCACCGAAACAGGAACAGGCCCGCTGGCAGATAGTTGCCAGCGGGCCTGTTCCCGAAGTACACCGTTGAATCGCACAGAGGGGAGGAATGCGAATCAAACTCAACAGGGCAGGCTTTTTCATCGCCTATTGCCTGCTCCGTTGCTGAAAACAATATAGTTCACCGTGGTTTACTTTGCTGCGACAAACCGCGCCGCCATACCTTCTCCATAAGTTAGCCTCGGTAAACCTGCCAAAACCACCACAAAGGGGATAGGCACCTTTGTGGTGGTTTAAGCCACGGCAGAGCCGCTAGAGCCCTGCAGGCCAGCGACAGGCGGCCAAGTCAACGTGCATGTCGTCCTCAAACGCCACACCCTCCCCTAGCAAAAGCTCACGTTGAGCATCGGGACCGCCAAAAGCAAAACCATCGCATATGCGGCCATCGGCAAACACCACGCGGTGACAGGGAATCTCGCCGGGGCGCGGATTGCCATGCAGGGCATACCCCACGTACCGCGCACTTCGTGGACGTCCAGCAAGCAGCGCCACCTGACCATACGTGGCGACCATCCCCTCGGGAATCTGCTCGACCACCTCGTACACCCGCTCAAAAAAGCCCTCAGACGCCATTGCTCGCTCCCTTCCACCCGGAATAGCATAAACCACCACAAAGGTGCCTGTCCCCTTTGTGGTGGTTTTGGCAGGTGGGCTAGTTAACGGGCTGGAAGAAGGCTACGGCTACGGCGCCGGGGCCTACATGGGTGCCGATGGTGGCGCCGATGGTGTGAACGGGCAGTTCGCCCTCGGTGTGGCCAGCCCACAGTGCCGCGCTGTCCTCGATATACTTCTTGAGCACCGCATCCGAAAGGCCCGTATAGCCGAGCGCCAGCGGCATGGAAAAGTCGATGCCGCCCGCCTTTTCGACCTTCTGGTTGAGCAGGTTACGTCCGTTCTTGGAACCGCGCGCCTTGCCCAGCTGCACGATCAGACCGTCCTCGGCAGCCACCACGGGCTTTACGTTGAGCAGCGTACCCACGGCGCCTGCCGCGGCAGACAGACGACCGCCACGCACCAGGTACTCCAGCGTCTCGAGCAGGCCGATCACCACCACGCGGTCGCGCACGGCCTCGACAGCCGCCGCAATCTGGGCCGCGCCCTGGCCCTCGTCGACCAGGCGCAAGGCATACTCGACCAGCACGCGCTCGCCCAGGGTGACGTTGTTGCTATCCACCACATACACGTCGCCGCCCGGCGCCTCGGCAAGTGCGGTGCGAGCACTCTGGTTGGTGCCCGAAAGCTTGGCACCCACGGTAATAATCACCGCCTCGTCGCCGGCTTCACGAACCTCGGCGATGGCCTGCGAAAAGGCGTACGGGTTGACCTGACCGGTCTTGGGCAGCTCATCGCGCTCCACGAGCATCTCGTAAAAGCGCTGGTGATCGATGTCGACGCCATCCATATACACATCGGTGCCAAAGGTGACGGACAGCGGTAAAACACGCAGAGCGGGATGCTCCGCCGGCGACATATCGCTTGCGGAATCGGTAATAATGCGGACGGACATAACGAATCCTTTCTTGCGCAGGTCTCGCGCAGGGAATTTTGACAACAATGTCCCGACACGGCGTGCGCGCTCAAACGGGACGATGCGGTTGTTGGCTGAAAGCTAGCGCCAGCGCGGCTCTAGATCTCGCGCAGGGTGTTGAGGATCGTGCGCAGCGACGCATACATCTGCTCGCGCTGCTCCACGCCCATGGCCTTGCCGGTGGTATCGAGCACCTCGCGAATGATGCGATCGGCCTCGCTCATGCTCTCGCCGCCCCGGGCAGTCAGGCGCACCGGAGCACGGTACTTGACGGCCGCATCACCCGAGTCGTCAACCTCGACGTAGCCGCCCTCCTCCAGATGTGCCAGTGTGCGCGAAACGGCGGCGCGGGTAACGCCGGCCATGCGGGCGAGGTCGGCGCCAGTCAGGCCGTCCTTGCTGCGCTCAAGATAGTACAGGCACATGACATCGGAGCCCTTAAGGCCGAGCCTTGCGCCTTCGGACGTCTTGATGCGCTGAATCTCCTTGTAGAGGCCGCTGATCAGTCCGACAAAGTCCTCAAAACGTGTCTCGTCGTTCTGCTGCATGGTGACGACCGCCTTTCGCTTACATGATGCTAACGGGTAAACATCTTAGCCGCACAAGGCAACACCCGTACCCAAATATCCGATTTGTTAACCCATCAACATAAAAACCACCACAAAGGGGACAGGCACCTTTGTGGTGGTTTGAACCTCAATAAGTTTTAGGCGTTGCTACAACTCCACGCAAGGATTGTCGCGGGTCACAAGCGTCTTAACGACAACCGTCGCTCCCAAATACCGCTCGAGCAGCTCAGCGAGGCGATCGATCGCAGCCTGGCAATCCCCCATGCGCTCGGGCTCTACGCACTCAATCGCCAGGAACGCATCGGCCGAATCGTCGGACAGCGCCGTGCGAACGCCATCGCGCCAGTTCCAGCAGCGGCACACGGCGCCTGCATCGTCGATATAGGCAAGCTCGTCGGGCAGCGTCGGATCATCCGCCTCCTCGCCAAGTGGCAAGAACGCGTCGCCGCCGTCGGTCACCGTCAGGCGCAGATTGCCCTCAATAGCATGCAAATCCTCACCGCCAACGGGCAGCGCATAAGTCAACGAAATCGTGTTGTAGATATCCACCGCCGGCGTGATGTGGCCGACCGGCTTGCCTTTGAGCACGCGCTTGAGCAGGTTCTCAACTGAGCAACGCGCGCCCTTCTTGGTCTTGAACAGGCGATAGGCCTCGCGCCATGCCTTGACCGGCGCGTTCTCGCTGATGGTATCGCTGGTCAGATGGCGCTCCGCATCGATGTTGGCGCGGTCAAGCAGCGCGGCGATTGCATCCACGTCCTCCTGGGGAATCTGAGCCGCGGGCTTCATGCCCTTTACGACCACGACGCCGATAGCCGCCTGCGGAAACAGCTCCCAAAACGAATCCTCGGCAACGAAACTCTTCATATGTTCTCCCTTCATAGCGGACGCCCGAGTCCGGACGCCTAAACAAAAAGCGCCCTCACGGCGGCCACCTTCAAAGTCCTACGGTGCCGCCACAAGAGCGCTTACGCTGCCCCCATCCGGAGAAGGGGGCGATATGTCAGGCGTATTGTAACCCGAGTCATTCGCGTGAGTAAAACCAACACAAAGGTGCCTGTCCCCTTTGTGGTGATTTTGGGTCGAAGGCGACGCTAGTGTCGGAGTCCCAGCAGGCCGCGGCCGCGATGACGGGCGTCGGCGGGCACCTGAGCGTGCGGGCCGGCGGCCTTGACGGACTCGGGCAGGTGCGAGTACTTCTTCTCGAAATTCTCCTCGAACATCACGGCCAGGTTGTGCGCTGCCTCGTCGTAGCGAGCGGTGCTCTGCCAGTACTGGCGCGGCACCAGAATGCCGTCGGGCACACCGTGGCACGTGGTGGGAATGTCGACGTTAAAGATATCGTCATGCACGAACTCGCTGTCCTCGATGGTACCGTCGAGGGCACGGGCCACCAGGGCGCGCGTGTAGGCAAGCTCGATGCGATGGCCCACGCCATAACCGCCGCCGATCCAGCCGGTGTTGACCAGATAGACGCGGGTGCGACCGTCGGCGATGCGCTCGCCGAGCATCTTAGCGTAGACCATGGGGTCGAGCGGCATAAACGGCTCGCCGAACAGCGAAGAGAACGTGGGTGTGGGCTCGGTGACGCCGACCTCGGTGCCGGGAATCTTGGCCGTAAAGCCCGTCACAAAGTGATACATGGCGGCGTCGGCCGTCAGGCGCGAGATGGGCGGCAGCACGCCAAAGGCGTCGCAGGTCAAAAACAGCACGACGCTCGGGGTGGTGCCCATGCCCTTGGTCCACGCGTTGGGGATATGCTCGACGGGGTAGGCCACGCGCGTATTGTGCGTGATCGAGACGTCGTCGTAGTTAGGCTTGCGATTCTCATCGAGTACCACGTTTTCACAGATGGCGCCAAAGCGAACGGCGTTGAAGATCTCGGGCTCGTGGAACGCGTCCAGGCCCTCGCACTTGGCGTAGCAGCCGCCCTCGACGTTAAAGATGCCCATGTCGGACCAGCCGTGCTCGTCGTCGCCGATCAGCAGGCGCGTGGGGTTGGCCGAAAGCGTGGTCTTGCCGGTGCCGGACAGGCCAAAGAACACCGCGGTCTCGTGCGTGACGGGATCCATGCTGGCCGAGCAATGCATGGGCAGTACGTCGTCCTCGACGGGCAGCAGGTAATTCATGACGCTGAAGATGGACTTTTTGATCTCGCCGGAGTAGCCGGTGCCAGCGACCAGAATCACTCGCTCCTGGAAGTTGATGACCACGGCGGCGCTGGAGTTGAGGCCCTTGATGGCGGGATCGCACTGGTAGCCCGGCGCGGCGAGCACGCAGAAATCCGGCTCGCCGGTGCGCGCGATTTCGCGGGCGAGCGGGCGGGCGAGCATCTGCTTAATGAAGAGCGCCTGGCTGGCACGCTCGCAGGCGACAAGCAGACGGCGCGTGTGGTTGCGGTCGGCGCCCGCCATGCCGCGGGTGACGAACACGTCGCGCTCGTTGAGATAGTCGACGATGCCGGCTTTGATGACCTCGTAGCTTTCGACGGACAGCGGGCGGTTGACGGCGCCCCAGGCAATCTTGTCGTGGACATCGGGGGTGTCAACGATAAAGCGGTCGTTGGGCGAACGTCCGGTACGCTCCCCCGTCTCGATCACGAGTGCGCCGTTGGAGGCCATACGGCCCTCTTCGCGGCGAATCGCATGCTCGACGAGCTCGGCTGCCGGCAGGTCGACCAGCAGGCGGGGCTGGTTCTCGGCGGGATCTTCGACCAGCGTAATACCAAAGTTGGACAAAACATCTGCAGGGGTAACACCAGGCATGGGGCCTCCTTTAAAAACGCGACACGTGGACGCGACGCGCACTTTACTCACGTAAAGCTCGTTGTACCCGATATGCAAAAACGTTTTTGCGGCAACGGCGAAGCGCCCGCCCAACGGTCAAAAATCGCACGCAAGCGGCCTAGTCATTGGAGACGTTCTTGAACAGGCAACATTCAAGGAGTGTCCCCGAATGCCGGCACTTAGGGACGTTCCCAAAGTGCCGGCACATAAGGAACGTCCCTAAGTGCCGACTACTGAATGGCGCCGCCGACAATATTGAACAACCTGTTCAAAAACACGAGCAAACGCCGTCGTGTCTATACTAGAGCGCAGCAATAGAAAGGACTCCACCTTGAGCATCTCGCCTCTCGATAGTATTCGCCGCGCCATCGCCCGCCGCAATGGCGTCGCCGACCCCGCCGTAGCGGGCAGCGGCACCGCAAGGGCCCAGGGCGGACGCATCGAGAATGGCCTGTTCCCCGCCTCCCACACGGCCGAAGAGCTCGCGCGCATCCAGGAGCTGAGCCAGCGCAACGCCGGCGGCCCCGACAGCAGCCAGGCCACGCGCCGTCGCCGGCGCGAACGCGATCGGGAGCCCGGCCCCGTCCGCCGCATGGTCAACGCCTGGTGGAACCGTCTGCTCGGTGCCGTCTACGGCGGCGGCTTCTCCATGCAAGAAGCGGAATACGAGGAGCACGCCACCAGTCGCGACTATCTTTGGAACACCCTCGGCACCGCCGTGTGGGGCTTGGCATTTCCGCTGCTCACCATCGTGTCTACGCAGCTCGTGGGCGCCGAAGAAGCAGGCAAATTCTCCATCGCCTTTGTCACCGGCACGCTCATCATGATCGCGTGCAACTACGGCGTGCGCAATTTCCAGGTCTCGGACATCGACGAAAAGACGTCCTTTGCCTCCTACCAGCTCAACCGCTGGCTTTGTGGAGCGCTCGCCCTAGGCTGCGGCCTCATGTACAGCAGCGCCCGCGGCTATGACGCGCAGATGGCGACGATCGGCCTGGGCGTCTACCTGTATAAGGTCATCGACGGCGTCGCCGACGTGTACGAAGGCCGCCTGCAGCAGGCCGACAAACTCTACTTGGCTGGAATGAGCCAAACGCTACGCTCCGTCGGCGTCATCGCGGTCTTCAGCGTGGCGCTGTTCCTCACGCGCAGCATGCCCATCGCGGCCATGGCCATGGGCATCGCCGCGATCGCCTCGCTCGTGCTGGTCACCGCGCCGCTCGCCCTGCTCGAGACCGAAAAATCGCGCCGCGTGAGCCTTCGCGAGGTCGGCCACCTGTTTGTCCAGTGCGCTCCACTCTTTGGTGCACTGTTCTTGTTCAACCTTATCGAGAGCATGCCCAAGTTTGTGATGGAAGGCACGCTGGCATACAAATATCAGCTGTACTTTAATGCCCTGTTCTTTCCGGCGCAGGCTATTTTGCTGAGCATTGGATTTATCTATAAACCGCAGCTCCTGCGCTTGTCGAGCATTTGGGCTAATCCTCGCAAGCGTCGTCGCTTTGACCTGATTATTGTTGCCGTTATGGCGCTGATCGTGGTCATCACCGGCATGTGCGCCGCATTTATGGCAGGTCCCGGTATTTCCCTCATGAGCTTTATGTACGGCCTCAGCTTTGAACGCTACCGTACGCTGGCGCTGCTGATGGTCGTCGCCGGCGGCGTCACCGCGGCCATCGACTTTATCTACGCCATCATCACGGTGCTGCGCCACGCTGGAGACGTCACCAAGATCTACCTGATCTGCTTCGCCGTAAGCGTGGTGCTGCCGGTGAACCTGATTAAGCTGCTGGGTCTGATGGGCGCCGTGGTGAGCTACCTAGCCATCATGGCCCTACTCCTGGTGCTGCTGATTATCGAATACGCCCACATCCGCCAACGCATCGAGCGCGACCGCAACCCGTACGGCGCCTAATTAGCTGCCCCGGTCACCGGAATTTGCGATGGAATCGCCCCGGCTGGGGTCTCGTTGAAGACAATATGCATCACGTAAAACTAAGTGAGTAGATTTTTACCGAATCCCTGACCACACCGACAGAGCACAAGTCTGTGACCTGCGGTTTTATTGAGGCAAATATGTTGGGTGCTCGGCATTTCCAAAAAAGTCTACTCACTTAGCCAGCGGGCAGCCAAATGATTATTTAATCCCCGTCCCAGAGAAATCAATTAGCGGGCAGAAGGGCAAGAGTAGTCAAAAAAGCCCCGTCCCAAATTAGCTACCACTTGCACCGATTATTCGCCCGGGTTGATGTTCGCGTAGAACTCCGCCCCATCATCGAGCCGCAGGATGCCCACGCGACCGAACTCGGAGCCGGTGGCGGCGGCGCAGTCGATGTCGATGCGATCGGGCACGCCGGCGGTATCCTCGCCACCCAGGCGCACAATCTGCCCGCGGCCCGACTCCTCATCGAGCCCCGCCAGGCCGCCAACCTCGCAATAGCGCCCAAGCGACACCGTGGGCGTGTGGCCGCTCACCACGACCGGGCCCTCGCCCTCGGCAGAAAGCAGTCCCGTCGGCGCATCCCAATAGCCGTGACGAATCCACAGCAGGTCATCGGACGACTGCACGGCGAGCATTTGCCGCAGCAGCTCGCTATCGGCATCGACCGCTCCCCTGCCGTCACCGCAATCGACACCATGCTCAAGCAAAAACGCGCGCGCCGCCTCGGTCTGGATGCCGGCATGCACCAGCAGGTACGGGCGCTCCTCGGTCTCGGCCACCGCGTAGAGCGGCAGCGCGGCCATCCATCGCACGAGCTCCTCGTATGCCTCAAATTCCATGTCGTTGAGCTGCTCGCTCGTCGTCCAGCCACCGTTGATATCCCAGGTCTCGGCATCGAGCGGGTCCTGGCCAATGATGGCATCGAGCATGATCTGCTCGTGATTGCCCTTGAGCACGTGGGCGTTGGGCAGCGAGCGTACGAGCTTAATAACGCCGACCGGATCGGGCCCGCGATCGATCATGTCGCCCAGCACGTACAGCGTGTCGTCGGACGTCAACGAGATCTTAGACAGGGCCTCGTCAAGCGCACGCACGTGCCCGTGAGCATCAGATGTCACATAGATCGCCATGGTACGCCTCTCCTTGCATTGCGGTCTAAGCCCGGCGCCGCAACTAAAACTTCAAGTTGAACTTAAACGTTACCCATTGTACTCCGTTGCAATAAAGCTGGAAAGGGTTTCCGAGCAGAGGCAAAGACGGCAGCCGTCTATAACGATATCGCGCACGCCCGTAATCCGCCCCCATAAACCCACCACCTTTGGGTACAAATAACCGCAGACAACTGACCGTGCCACGCCAACCACCCAGGAGCGGACACTATCCATGAACCAGATACTTCTCTTTATCGGCCTCGTCATCATTTTGTGCCTGACCATCAAACCCGTCGGCAAAAAACTCCCCTTCCCCACCCTCCTCATCTTTATTGCGCTCGGCATGCTGCTCGGCGTCAACGGTCCGGCGCACATCGACTTTAGCGACTACGCGCTCACCGAAACCGTCTGCAGCACGGCGCTGCTGTTCATCATGTTCTACGGCGGCTTTAACACCAACATCGACCGTGCCAAACCCGTCGCCGCGCCCGCTGTGCTGCTGAGCACGCTCGGCGTTATCGCCACCGCCGGCATCACTGGCATGTTCGCACACTTCGCACTGGGCTTCGACTGGATCGGCGGCCTGCTGCTGGGCTCGGTCGTGGCGTCGACCGACGCGGCGAGCGTCTTTAGCGTGCTGCGCGAGCACAACCTGTCGCTAAAGGGCGGCACCGACTCGCTGCTCGAGGTCGAATCGGGCTCCAATGACCCCGTCGCCTACATGCTCACCGCGGTACTCGCCACCCTCGCGGCGGGTGGCAACATCGACATTCCCGTGCTGCTGGCCAAGCAGATCATCCTGGGCGTGGGGCTGGGCCTTGCCATCGGCTGGATATCCAGCCGCCTGATTGAGCGCGCACACGCAACGGCCGAGGGCGCGCAGACTATCTTTTTGTTCGCCGTGGCGATCGTCGCCTACGCACTGCCGAGCTACCTGGGCGGCAACGGCTTTTTGGCCGTATACCTGGCAGGCATTGTGCTGGGCGCGAGCGACATCACCGGCAAGGTCGAGATGGCGCACTTCTTTGACACCCTTACCGAGATGGCCGAGATGACGATCTTCTTCTTGCTCGGCCTGCTCGTCACGCCCGCGCGCCTGCCGCAAATGCTGCTACCCGGCCTGGCGCTCATGGCGTTTATGCTCTTTGCGAGCCGCCCCATCGCCGTCGGTCTGCTGCTGGCGCCCTTTAAGACGAGCCCTCGCCAGGTTGCGCTCGTAAGCTGGGCGGGCTTGCGCGGCGCGGCTTCGGTCGTCTTTAGCCTCTTTGCTGTGGTGGCCGGCGTTCCCGGCGGACACGACCTATTTGACCTGGTGTTTGTGATTGCCGTATCGAGCATTGTGGTGCAGGGTTCGCTACTGCCGGCGGTGGCGAAGAAACTCGATATGATCGATGCGGCCGGCGACGTGCGCCGCACCTTTAACGACTACCGCGACGAGGACGGCATGTCGTTTGTAAAACTCAAGGTGGGCGCTGGACATCCGTTTGCCGGACGCTCGCTCGCCGATATTGGTAGCGCAACGAACATGCTGGTGGTCCTGGTGCTGCGCGACGGTGCGCACCCGGTGCTGCCCAACGGCGATACCGTCATCGAGGAAGGAGACCTTCTGGTGATGGCCGCGCCGACGTTTGAAGAGCGTGCCGAGGTTACGCTGCGTGAGGTCACCGTGACGCCCCACGGTCGCCTGGCCGGCCAGCGTCTTCGCGATGTGCCGCAAGGCAAGCACCCCTTTATCGTGGTGATGCTCAAACGCGACGGCCAAACCATCATCCCCGACGGCAATACCCTCATATACGCCGGCGACGAAGCCTTCATTGCCACGCTAGCGTCGTAGCCATCCCCACCCATAACTTGCGGTGAAATAGGGACTGAATAGGCCTTCTAGCAGCCTAAACAGTCCCTATTTCACCGCAAGTTATTGAGGGGATAAGGTTGAGGGGTGGCTATGGCTACCAGCCGTCGTCCGTATCGTCGCCTGCGGCGAAGACACGGAGGTCGAGGCCTTCGCGTTCGGCTCGGGCTAGGAGCTCTTGAGGCGACTCGTCCTCGATATCCATCACGTCGAGCATGGCGGCCGGAAAGCCCACGCCCGCCGCAGACCCCCCGCGGTCGAGCAGGCTCTCGCGCAGCTGGTCCACATCAACATCGATCTTCATCGTGAAACCCCCTACCGGATCAGGCCCCTACTCAGCAGCGCCGAGCGCATTCACAGCGGCAACAAAAGCCGCAACCTGCTTGTCATCCATCTGCGTGGCTAAACGCCCCACGGGCTCGTCGTAAGCAAACTGCACCTTATCGATAAAGCAATCCCAAGCACGCTCGTCCACACGCACGGCGGCCTCGCAGTACTGGCTGAGCTTTTTGAGTCCATACCAAAACGCATTCACATGGCGCGCAGGATCCTCATCCAGCACCCCATCGTAGCGCCGTCCGTTAAACTCACGCATGCGCGCCACGGCAACCTCGAGCGAGTCGCCGCCGTCGGCCGAAGCCTCGTCCACAAGCTCGGGAATCGCAACCTCGCGCCGGACATTGTGCCTGGTAGCACCGTCGTACTCGCCCACCAACACGTCTTCGTCAAACCGATCATCGTAGTCGAAATAACTGCTACCCCGGCAAATCCCATGCAGCGAACCGGTGCCAAAGGCACGGAACAACCCGCCATCGGCAACAACGCACCTATAAGTCTCAAACGACTTCTTAACCTGAGAGAGCAACTCGGAAAGCTCTCCGGCATCGCACCCCGTCTCGCACGCGACGCAAGCAGACTTCGGCAACGATACCGGCTCCACCGTGCTCCCTGCAACGCGGGCAGCGCGCTCGGCCCGATACGCTTGAGCTGCCAAGCGCGATCGCTGCGCAGCGCCACGCACATTCGCAAGTTCGCGCTCCAGCGCCACATCGCCAGTGACATCGCCAGCCACATCGTTCGCAAACCTGTCAGCACCCTGCGGGCCGGTCGCACTCAGCTCGGACTCAAACGTCGCCGTGATCATGCTGGCAAGGTCCGTTGCGTCGGCGGCACAACGCAGCTGCTCCAACTGCGTGCACAGCAGATCGGCATCCAGGGGCACCGCATCCACAACGCACACGTCACTCAGACGCGCCGCGCCCTGCAACACCAAAGCCCCCGCAGCATCGTAGGCCGCACGAACTCTGTCCGCCGTATTGGCGCGCAGCTTTACCTCGATAAACGCAAGCGTCTGCTCCAGGCGGGCCAATAGCTCGGCCTTGTCCTCCATGCGCAAAAAGGCAGCGTAGCGCCGCTCCATCTGCAACGGGCCCACAACGCCTACCTGCTTGCGAGCGCGCGCAAGCGATTCAGATTCAACGCGGCGCACATACCCGTCAACGGCCTTCACGGCAGACTCGCGCGCAGCACGCTCGGCGGCCTCGACGCCCCCGATCACGCCCAGCAGCTCGCGGGAGCGCGCCTTGCGCAATAACTCCCCGCGATCGTACTGCTCAAGCGCCGTCTGACGCTTGGCTACCGACTCAAAGCCAAAGAGCTCATCGAGCAGCTCGCTAACAGAACGTTCTTCCGCCATGGCAAGGCCTCCTCACGCGCAGCGCGCCAACATGCCCGCGGGCTCACGTGCGCATCAAACACCTCGCGCACGCAAGCCCGCGCGCTCGCATCCCTATAGATCCAACGCCTTCTTCGCAGCATCGACCGGGTCGCCATCCATGTAGAACACCGGGCTCAACCCCGAGATAATCTCGGAGGAAACGCTCTGCAGGCCCGCGATGGCGCTCAGCGGCAATATCACGCGCTTGGCGCCGGCGTTTTTGGCCACGCGCATGATGTCCTCGAGCCCGCGGATCTCATCCATAGAGCCCGACATGCGCAAGATTCCCGGAACCGCCAGCGCGGACATCACCGGGCGGTTGCACGCCGCGGAGCACAGGCCCACAAACTCGGCAAGCGAGACTTCTTCGGACAGACCCTTGCTCTGCAGGTCGTTATAGAACAGCAGGTAGTCCTTTGAGCCAATGTGCATGCCCGGCGCCACACGGTTCGCCAGGTTCACAAAGTTGTCGAACGCGGCCTCCAGCGTATCGCGCACCGGCTTGTTAAAGGCAACGCCCTCGTGCTTAAACTTGCACTCGCCGGCGACAGCCTTGTTCTCCAGCTTGTACACGGCAACCTCGCCGCTCTGCGACCTGCCCACGCCAAACACGTGACCGGACAGCAGCGGGCCATCGGGAATCAACGTATCCTCGGACTGCTCGGGCACGCGCACCACGTGCACGTCCTGCGGATTGTCGGCATCCATATAGCCCAGGTTGACGTCGATAAACTCGACGCCCGCCATAATCTTGAGCTGCTCCTTTACGCGGCGACGGCCCTCGATGGCGTAGTCCAGCAGCCAACGAACGTCGTCCTTGTCCATAGCCTCGTCAGGGAACAGCAGCTTGGCCAGGCCGCTAAAGGACTTGCGCGCGGCAATCTCGTCACGCTTGTTAAAGTCGCTGTTAAAGCGGAAGTAGCGGTCGATATGATGCGTAAAGTCCTTGCGGCGCATCTCCTTGCAAAACTCCGACAGACAGTCGGTGATTAAGCCGTAATGCCCGGTCAGCAGGCTCGAACGCATCTTGGGAATCTCCCAGCCCGGCAGGTAATAGTGGATACGGTCGAAGAAGGCCGAATCGTTGTTAAACTCCGGCGGGAACGGATCAAACAGGTGCGTGGTCTTAAGGACGTTTTGCACGGTGTCGTTGATGTTGCCCTCAAAAACCATGGAGGCATCGGCGTTAATCTGGTCGCGGCCCCGCGCGTAGCTGCCACTCGCCATATAGTCCTTCATGATCTGTACGGCGTTGGTGTCCTTAAAGCGCATGCCGGCGACCTCGTCGAACGTCACGCAATCCCAATGGCCCACCAAGCCCACGCGGTCGGCGCGCATGGAGTTCATACGGCCGAACAGGTTGGCCGTGGTGGTCTGCCCGCCCGAAAGCAAGATGGCGTAGGGCGAAACCTCTTTGTAGATATGGCTCTTGCCGGTACCGCGGGGACCAAGCTCGCACAGATTGTAGTTGCGCTCGATGAGCGGCACCATGCGCTCGATAAAGTGCAGGCGCTCCTTCTCCGAAAGCTCGCTGGGCTCATAGCCGGCAGAGCGCAGCAGCATGTTGAGCCACTCGTCGCGCGAGAAATACTGACGCTCCTCGATCATGGCGTCCAGGTCCAGGTTGGGCATCTGGATGGGCGTGAGCGACGCCACGCTAAACGGAGAGTCCTCGGGCCCGCGCTTTTTGTGCTTGGCCTTGGAGCGGCGCGGCGCATCGTCGCCAAAGACTTCCATGCCAAACTCGTCTTCCTCTTCCATGGGACGACGATACTCGATGCTCATAATGCACCAAATACCGCCCTGGAGAATCTTGGAATAGTCGCGCACGTACTCGGCTGGCATCACAAACGGCTCAATGGTCAGGTTGGCAAACGACGCCACGTAGATGTCTTTGTACTCGTCGAGCTTGGCCGTCACCTTATCGATGATGGTAAAGCGACCCAGCTCGCGGATCTTGGACTTAATGCGCTCGGACTCGTCGGGACGCACGTAGTTATCGGTGAGGATCTTGCGGATGCGCCCCAGGCCCTCCGCCACGGCGTCCTCGTCGTCGGTTGAGCAGTACATGCCCAGCAGGTACTCCAGCACAAAGGTAGGCACGTTGGCGCCACGCTTCATAAGGGCCGTGAGGTCCTTGCGCACGATCTTGCCGCCAAAGTGCTCGAGCAGCTTGCCGTCCAGTACATCCATGTCGCAACCGTCGTCCTCGGGAGCGTCGGCCACGGCCTGGGCATAGCCATCGGTCGAGGACTCGTCCTCGGCGGGCGCCGCAACCTCAGCGGGCGCGGCAGCAGTCGCCGGCTCCGGGGCAGGCGCAGCGGTCTCGGCCTCCGGGGCCTTCACGGGCGCGGCCTCAGGCATCGCAGCCTCCGCAGGCACATCCACATCAATCGAGGGGACTTCCCACAGATCGTCGTCATGGCTATCAAACATAGGGCACACTCCTAAAAACCAAAGTCAGCAACGGGGGCAAACGAAACGGCAATGGTGTACGTCTCGCGCCAAACGATCTTGCCCGACTGGGCATCGCGACAAACCAGCAAATGGGACGAACCGGATCCAAATGACATGCCTGTCTTAAGCGTAAAGCGAGCCTCGACCACGCGGTCCTGCGGGTTGGGCGAGGTCATGTCCGCATGCACGCGAGCAACATCGCTCACCTCGTTGCCGGTATCGTCGGTAAACACCAGCTCGTACTCACACGGCAGAACCTTGCCCGTAGCGGCCTCCTCCTGCAGCAACTTAATGCCAAACAGCGAGTTGGTAACACGACGGCTCTCGCTCAGCACGCGCAGCTTCGCAGTCTGCGTATCAACGAATTCCTTTGAGGAGACACTCAGGCGACGATACCCGACCACCGGCACCACAAGCTCCTGCAAGCTCACGCCGCCATGCACGTAGCGCTTGGTTCCGCCGGGTCGCTTGTAGTGCACGATCCCGCGCGGAGCCAAGCCAACATAGCCGCCGCCCGGCACCACATGATCCATGTTCATGGCCAAATACGGGCTACCGTCCGCACCGTTAGCGATATCGGCCAAGGCGTCGCCCTGAGCAACCACCGCATGGCGCTTGCCAAATAGCACCGGATCGTCGGGCAGGTCGTTCTTGCCCAGGAACAGGCATTCCGGCAGCTCGTTGGCCGTGTACAAAAAGCCATGGTCGGATGTGATCGTCACGCGGGCGCCCGGAGCGTCGGTGCACACGCGCTTGGCGATCGAGACCAGCTCATCCGCGCTCTCGGCGCATGCATCAAACACGTCGCTTTCGGTGGCGAGCTTCTCCCCCGTCGCGTCGATCTTGTTGTGATACAGGTACACGATCTCGCTGGACTTGAGCAGTTCCTTGCGTTCGGCGGCAGACATGTCCAGATACGCCGCGGCACTCAGGGCACGACCCGTAGGCGCGGCCTTCTGCAGCGCCGCCTGGCGCTCAACCGTAGAACCCGTGGGCATGCCATCGAGCAGCACAGCACCCGTTTCCATGTTGAGCGTCATGGCCTGATGCGGCAACAACGCCGGCATGCCCATCTCGGTAATAGAGGGAAACATCGCCTGCACGCTACCCATGCGCACCTCGCCGCCACGCTCGCGCTCCAAAGCGGCAGCCACGTCCTGCGCCACCTCGTAACGCAGCGCATCGCTAATCAGGACCACCTTGGTCTTGGCACTACCAGCATACGTGGGCAGCGTCTCCCAATAGAACAGGTCTTGGCGGGCGACACCCTCAACATAGCCAGCATCGCGCCACTGCGCCTGAGCGGCATTGGCCCAGCACGCGTTGCTCTCGGTCAGATACCAGTTAACGTAGTTGTTCTCGGCCCACTCGACCGCGCGGCGCTCGGGCTCCTCCAGCAGGTCGACACCACGCAGCTTGCAGCGCTCGTTGGCCTGACGCAGTGCGCGATAGGCCGCATCCATGCGCCACCAATCTGTGGTATAGGCCTCCCACACCTCGGCCGCCTGGGCAATATGAAATCCGCCTGCATGGTCGCGCTTAAAGGCCGCCATGTCGGCCAGCGCCAAAAGCACCTGGTAGTAGCAGGCAACATCGTCGTACCAGCACAGGTCGCGACGGGCCGCGGCAACACGACGGGCCTCATCAACGCGATCGGCTCCCTGCGCCAACGAGGTGAGCAGGTCGCTCAAAATGGCCTCGTCAACGCACGGGAACACATCCAGACGCAGCAGATCGTCGGTTGACAGAGCGCCAAACACATGGCGCAGGCCGCACGCGTCCTGGACCAGCTCGCAAATCTCGCGCAGATCATCAGACGCCGCAGCGTCGCCCGCCCATTCGCGGACGACCGCGATGCAATACGGCGCATAGGCAGGTGCAATATGGTTGGAAAGCTTTTGCAGCGCAGCCGCCGGCACCAGCGATGCCGCGGCCGTGAGCAGCACATGGGCGGCAAAATCCTGCAGCGAGTCGCGCTCGAACAGCGCACCCTCAAAGCCCGTACGCTGACGCACAAAAGCAGCAAGACTGTCGGCGGCCTCAAACATTTGCACCAGCTCCGACAGCGCCTCCGGGCCACCGTGCAGCAGCTTAGTCAGGCACGCGCGCACAATAAACGGCATGGTGGCAGCACTGGGGTCCGAGCCGTCAAACATGGCGGCCAGCAGGCCCAGCTCAACATCGGCCGCACACGCAGGCGCGGGCATGCACTTGGAAAACTTGGCGACGCGGCCCTTGGCGGCAAAGAACGACTTGTGCGCCTGCAGAGCCTTGCGAATATCCCGTGCGTTCGAAGCCCCCAGCTGATCGGCCAGCAGCGACAGATAGTCCGCCGAGAACTGATCGGCGTACAGCTCAACATCGGCCAGCCAATCGCCTTCGAGGCTACCGCGCCCCTGCTGGCGATACACCAGCATGTCGCTCGTGGTGTCCTCGCGGGCGATAAGGCGCTTGACCTCAAACATATGCCCGTCGCAAGCCTCCACAAAGCGCACCGGACGCGGCAAGCGTTGCTCTACCGCTTCGCCAAATCCGCCCTCGGCAAGCTCGGCAAACGTGGCGGCAAACTCGCCCTCTGCGTCGTGCCACACCACCACGCGGCGCTCACGGCAATCGGGCAACGGCTGCTCAAAGCGCGCTGCCAGCTCTTCAATTACATCGAACTTTGCCATCTAACAATCCCACTGTCATACCGGTCAAAACAATTCGCGTAACGCGTAATCACGTATGCGTTATTTTATCTTTGCCAGCACATCCTGGAACTTGGCATAGTTGACCTTAACGCCGTCGTCCAGGTCGATCTTGATCATCTGATCGGCCAGGTGATGCAGCTTTTCCTCGTAGGCAACGGTCTCGGTCAGCTGGTCCTTGAGCTTTTTGATGCGCTTAGTCAACGCGACCTTCTCGCCGCGCTCGGCCGTGGCCAGCGCGTCCTCGGCGTCGGCGATCTGCGAGCGATAGCGCTCCTGCTGCTCGTGCACATAGTCGGTACGAATACGCGCCAACAGGTCGGGCGTGTAGCGGTGCATGTACACCAGGGCCATAAAGCCGTTCTTTTTGCCCGAGTCAAACAGCCAGTAGATGGGACGTTTCTTATAGGTCTGGCAGTGGTCCTTAAAGAAGTCCTTCAAAAAGTAGGTGCGGATCACCTCGCGCGAGGTACCCTTGCCGCCGAGCGCCTCGGCAATAAAGGCCAGGTTCTGCTCGAGCGTCTCCTCGCCGTACACAGTGCGCACAAAGTCGATAAAGTAGCGCACGATGTCGTCGTCAAAGTACTCGTCATCGGTAATGGGTAGCACGTTATCGCCATCGGGCATAAATGTCACGTGATCGGGATCGGGCATCTTGGCCAGATAGTCGTCGACCGTGGCGCCCTGATCGGCCAAGACCAAACCGTCCACGTCCAGCGAATAGCGACCGAACATGCAACCCACGGCATAGCTCATGAGCGAGGTAATCTCGTCGCGCTTGGTGCGCACATACTTGTTGCCCTTGTAGCTCTCGGGGATCTCATCGACGGTATCGAAGATGCGCGCCACCGATACGTACTTGTCCTCGACCTCGATGGGCACCTCGCCCTCCATGTTGTAGATCTTGGCAAAGATTCGGTTGAGCTCTTCCTCGTTAGCGCGAAGCTGCTCAAAGCGAGCATTGACCTCGGCCTTGCGAGCCTCGTATTTATCGGCGAGCAACGTTGCCATATCTCTATCCCATCCAATCAGGACCGATTAAAAGCCCAATAAAACTAGCTAAGTCAATATAGACAAGTCTACCCGACAGCAAAGCAAATAGCGCCCCGTGCAGAGCATTCGCAGGCACCATTTTGAGGGTACGCCCACTACAGGCCGACCCCGCTTCGCAGCCAATATGTATTAACTTACTCCACCAGCTCCACCATTTGTTGAGCAACAAGTGCGAGCGGTAGCACAAACGGCATAGATGTCACTATTTTCCGTAATATTGTGACTATTCCACAAAAAAGCGTATAGTATGTTGCTTACAACCAACTAGGAGGTGCTCCTTATGTTGTTAGAGTTCAGCTTTAAAAACTTCCGCTCCATTAAGGACGAGGCCGTATTGTCAATGCTGCCCGTCAATTCCTACAAGGAGCATCAGGAGAATGTCCATCCCTGCAGCATCCCCGGCACCGGCACGGACGGCGTGCTCACCGCGGCGGCCATCTACGGACCCAACGCTTCCGGAAAGACCAATCTGTTGCGAGCGGTTCACTTCTCTCGCAACCTCGTTTTAGGTATCACGCATCCGGCCCATCTGCCCCGACGTCAAAACTTTGTTGGCAACAGCGATCCAACAACCTTTAGCTATACGTTCTACACCGACGGCACTCGCTACGAGTACGAATTCGCCCTAGACGACGATGGCGCCCTCAGCGAGACGCTCAGCGTAAGCCCCAAGGCCAAACGCCTTGTCTACGAGAGGTTCCGCAACGACGATGGCACGTACTCCGTCAAGCAAGGCTCCAAATATACCGGCATATCTACCAAGCTCAAGGGCTATACGGATCCCGGGTTTGTTCTTGGCATGCTTGCAAACTACGGTATCGAGCCCTGCGTTAAGGCGATGCGCTGGTTTGTCGACAACCTGGTTGTAGCCAATCGCGAAGCCCCTATTCCCGATGCGGAGCTCATGGACAAGCTCGCTGCGTTGGGCGAGACAAAATTCAAAAAGGTCATCAAGGCCATTAGCTCCGCGGACCTGGGCATTACCGGGGTGCAGCTTAAAGTCGACGACATGACCGAGGATGAAAAGAGCGCCCAAAAGGAAAACGCCGACAAACTCGCCGCCGTATTCGAAGCGCTCACGGGCCAAAAACCCAACGGTGTCGAGATACCCGATAAAAAGGTAGCCATGCAGTTCCGGCATGAAATTGGCGGACATAACGTTGGCTTTGGCCTTGACGACGAATCCCTTGGAACAAGGACCATGCTCGATCTGGCCGTCGACTTTATCGATGCTATCGATGCTGGCCGGACCCTGTTCGTCGACGAAGTCGAACGCAGCCTCCACCCGATGCTGCTCGAAAGCCTTGTGGCATTGTTCTTTGATCCGGAACTCAACGAATACGGAGCACAGCTCATCTTTACGACGCATGACTTGTCCTTCCTGAGGGGCGGAGAGCTTCGTCGCGACCAGATTTGGTTTGTAGAGAAGGATCCGCAGAGTGGTTCTTCCGACATCTATCCGCTCTCCTCTTTCTCCCCCAGAAAGGACGAGAGCCTAATCAACCGTTACCTCTATGGCGCCTACGGAGCCGTACCCTACGTTGAGAAGGTGTCCTAAGATGGCCAGAAAGGGTAAATCCGAACGAAGCCGGCACGAGCGCAAGCGCGCCCAGAAACCAACGGTCCTCATCGTTGTAGAAGGTGAGACAGAGGACCTGTATTTTGGCGAAGTAAAGCGCAAGTTTAGGGCACAGTGGATTAAGGTCGAAAAACCCAAAAGGACTGATCCAAGGGGCATTGTCCTTGCGGCGCGCAATAAAAAGAAAGAACTAGAAAACAAAGGGCTTTCGGTTGAACCCTGGGTTGTGTTCGATGCGGAGGCGCGCGAAGATGAAGAAGCCCGCAGCTACGGCGAGGCAATCAAGCAAGCCGAGGGCTGGGGGATACACGTAGCCAACTCAAGCCCCTGCTTTGAGTACTGGGCCCTACTGCACTACTCACCGGGTATTCTTGTCGAGACACCGGAGCAAGCAGTCACCGAGCTCGCCAAACCCAGTAGGGCCAAGAACTACAAGAAACCTGGCCTTCCCTTTGACGAACTCTGGGAGATATTTGTAACGGGCATGCCAACGAACGCTGCAACAAGCAGACGAAAGACGCTTGTTGAATGCGGCGAAGACCCACGCGGGGCAAGACCCGTAACCTACGTAGATCAACTCATGGGTGCCATCTGCGAGACTGGCGGAGTCAACCTTTAGTGCGCACGAGGCGGGCGCGTCGTTTCCACTTGGATCGGACGCCCGTCTCGTGGTATAAATGGGCTGCGTTCCTTTATGGAGGGCAGTCAAGGGCCGGGGGATCCCCCCGGCATTTTTGTTTTTAGGGAGACTGTCAGTCGAGCCAAACGTCTCGCGTAGACCCGGCACGTAGCTTCTGTTATAAAGATATCGGTACCCTCGAATAGAGGGACCTCCAAGAGCCGGGGGCTTCCCTCCGGCATTTTTTATGCCTGGATCCAATGCAAGCTCGACATAAAAACGGGAGGGGCATCCCTAGAGATGCCACCTGCAAAATACAGCCGACTCCTAAACAAGAATCAATCGTCCAATAAATCCATGAACCTCTTGTCGGTAAACACATAGGCAGGAAGGTTGTAAAGCGGGGCGACCCGTTTTACTGAATGAGTCTTGTCGTAGTATTTCTGAACAATAATCGAGGCCATTGAAATCGAGTCTATTCCGTCGACCGCATCAACCATATCTCGTACGCCAAATTCTTCGCCAACTTCGACTGTTTGTGCAAACTCTTTTGCAAGACGCCTCGTTTTCTGCTGGTATTCAGCCCGCTCCCTGCAATCGCGCGCTTGCTCTATGCGCCAATCGGCATCCCAACAAAACTTATCCATTTTTGGATTATCTGGCACGCTGGCGCAGAACGTTTCAAGCTCAGCCCTGCCTTCTTTCCATGCAGCCTCTTTCTGCTCAAAGTTCGCCTCGGCCATACATTACGCAATACGCATCGGGGTCCGGATTGTCGATTACGAGCGCTTTGTTGCAGCCGCAGAAATCAGCCAAAACAAGGCCCGTCAAATCCCCTTCTCGAAGCATAGGGTAAAGCGCCTCGTGGATTGCGCTCCTGGGAACAATGAGATTCTCATCGGCCTCAACCAGGTTATTCAGAAAACCGTCGACAAAGCAGTTGAGGTAATCATTCAGATCATCAAAGCCGCCCTGCGTGGCAAACTCGGTAAGCTCGGGCGCCTTTTCGTTATCGACATGCAGGCCAGTCGCAGCGTGATGATGACCATCCCAGGTGATCATTCCGTCGTCAAAGCAAACGCAATAATCGGACAGAAGGTGGAAAAAAGAAGTCACCAAATCCATTTGAATTAACCTTTCGCTTAGGCTTCAGGAACTACTTCGCTTCCTTCGGGGCGTTTTAGAGTGCGTCGGCAATCGCCTCTATGCCCTCTCCCTGGCCCAGAATGAAGCACTTCCAGTCGATGTCCTGAGTGTGGGCAAACTCATCGGCACGCGAGGCGCTAAAGAGCATCACGCGGCTCTTCTTCCACAACAGGGCGGGATGCAACTTAAAGTCGGTGCTCTCAATACAGACCACCGCGTCTTTACGAGGCATCTCTAGCTTGCTGCTCTTGACCAATTCTTTCAGCTTTTGAATGTCGGTGATTTCCTGACCCACGGAACAGCTGTTGAGCAGGTCCTTCCACACGCGGAAGTACGGCTTACCCTCATAGGAAGCCCCTTCAGCCACGACGGATGTCGATAGGCCGGTAGGCCGCTTAGCAACCGCATGCCTAACCTTGGGGGCCGCCTTGGCAGACTCGTCCGCCGGCTTCTCATCGATGCCCAGAACCTGAGCAACGTAGTCGTCATTGCCCAGGAAATACTCCTCGACCACGTCCCATCGCTCGGAATCGCTCATCGTGGAACAGAAGAAGCCCCTAATAACCTTGGACGAATACTCATGGCGATCGTTAAGCTCGCGCAGCACGCCGTTGGAATATCTGCTGTCCGAAGCCAACGCTTTGACCTTCGAGGCATCATTGAGACGAATGAAGATCTCCGGGTTGTCGCCACCCTTTACCGTGTACGTGGCAAGCTTGAGAATCTCCAGGATCTCGGCCAGCGCATAGCGAGCGTCGAGCGCTTTGTTATCTAGATAGCGTCTGCAATGTTTGCTACCCTCGGAAGGCTGCAACCTTCCCAGTGTCTGGGTCAGGTTGCTTAGGGCCGCCTGAAGCTCGCGCCCGATAACGCCATAGCGAACATCCTGCACGCGGCTATAGGTATTCCTCGAAGACTTATTGAATCGTTTGATGCACTTAAAGGATCGGTCGGATCCAAAGTGCCCGACACCATCGACGGGACGAACAAACGCATTCAGCAGCGCAGACGGCTTCTTTACCTCCAAAGACGTCCCCTCAAGCTGATGGGTGAGTTCTTTCGTAAACTCCTTCTCCGAAAAATCGCCCTCACGCGCCAGGCTCATAAACGTCTTGTGCAGCGCCTCGGCAAATGTAGACAGCGTCGACGTGGCCTCATCAAACGTCATGGAGTAATTAATGTCGAGCGCAAGGCGGTTCGAAAGCGCGGGCTCCCCCGTCGGCGAACAAATCTTGCCCGTGAACAGCCGGCGCTTAAAATCGGCAAAGGTCAAGTCACTAAACTCGTTGGCCCACATGTCGCCAACGTTGAGCTCATAGATTGCACCCATGTCCGAGATCTTGACGGCATGCTGCCCCGCGCGATTCTCGTAGCGCGTATGGGCTTCGCTTATCTTACGCAAATACTTGCCGTAGGACGTGGTAAAGCTACGTTCGGCAGCCTGCTCAATACAAACAAACTGCTTGGTATACGACACCTTGGGGCGCACGACGATAACCGGGAAGTTGAACTTATCCTCAAGGTCGCGCGAGATCATCATCAGGGCCGATTTGACGCGATTGGTCTTACGGTCCTCATCCTTCTCGTTCGTAAACAGGTAGGAAAACGTATTGGGCGATACCAGGAAGTTCTGGCTGCGGTCTTTTTGCGGCGCAGAAGCATAGACCTCATATAGCTTGGCCATGATTTCCTTAAGCTGCCACTGGCTAAACTTAGAGAGCGCATACAGCGTTTCGGAATAGCGGACATCCTGCATAAAGAAGTCGATGCAGGCCTTGGCCCCCAAGCCGCGCTTGCGACCGCCACGACCAATTTCCTGAATATAGTCGGACAGATTGCCCGTAGGCGCATAGTGGTACACGGCATCGATGTCATCGATATCGATACCCATGCCAAACGCCTTGGTGCTCACGAGCACCCTGCAGCCGCCCGAAGCAAACGCGTCTTGAACGATCTTCTTATACGCGGCATCTTTGCCGCCGTGATAGCCCAAGACCTTAGAATTAGAAACGCTGCGTTGATCGATGATCGCATTGACATGGCTCTGATAGGGGCAATAGACAATGGCATGGCGGTTGTCGCGCACAGCCTTATCAATCCACTGCTCAGCGAGGTCAGTTTTTACCTCCTCGATGGGACCGGGCAGTTCGCTTTTGCTTCTCCAGACAATGTCGAAGGAGATGTCGTTACGACGAGGGTTGCCCAGGAACGTCTTGCAGTTACCAAGCTCAAGGTCGGCAACCGTATGCGAAACGACGTCATCGCGCCCGCCGTAGACAGCCGTGGCGGTAAGGCAGAAGATCGGAAAGCTCATACCGTTTTTGCGGAGCTTAGACAGATACGGTCCCAGATACCAGTAGTCCGGGCGGAAGTCTTTACCCCAAGAGGTAACGGTGTGGACCTCGTCAATGACGACAAGACCGAGCTCACGGCCGTTGAGAATTGCCTGGATCGAGGACTCCAGCAAGTGCTCTGGCGACAGATAGATGATGGAGGCCTCGCCGCTTTTAACACGGTCGAGGGACTCAAGCCGCTCACCATAGGGAATGTCCGAGTTGATGGCAACGACATTCTTAACACCACGTTTCCGCAAGTTGGCAACCTGGTCGACCATCAGGGCCTTCAGCGGCTCAATAACCAGCGTGACCAGCTGATATTTCCGAGCAAGATACAGCGCCGGAATCTGGAACAGAATGGACTTGCCCGCACCCGTGGGCGCCGTCACAAACACATTCCTGTAATCGACGGAGCCCGCACGGGCAGCCTCGGCCTGCTTTACGACAAACTCAGAGATAGCACCCTGGGACACCGTTTCCATCTCATTGTCAAAGTCGGGGTTCTTGTAAAAACGAAGCTTCCTAAACGAGGCATCCTTACCCCAGTAATGTTGAAGCACCGAAAGCAAGCGGCCCGATTCCTTGACCTTTTCCTCCTGGTCTTGCTGTGCCATAAAGGAAACGGATAGACCCAGCGCATAGGTAACAGAAGCGACCACCTCCAGAGCGGACCTATAGCTCTCAAGTTCCCGAGCGTTCACCAAAACAGAAGCAGGGCCAGCCGTGCCATCTAGCAAGCCCAGACGGTATTCCAAAAACGCAGCCGACGAAACAGGGACGACGCCCCCAGAAATTGCCGAAGCATCGCCCAACACAAAAGATGCACGGTCAAACAGATCGATAACTTCCCACTCAGAAAACTCATCCGGAATAATCGGCGTTACAAGATGCGCACTTCCAACCTTTACGGATTTGGCATAGTACTTAGAAAGCCCCGTCGTATCGGGCGTCATATCGTCAAAAGATGACTCAAAGTCATTGAGCAGATCCGGATCAACGGGAGAAGGAACGCCCTCGCCATCAAGGAACAGGTTGTTCCGCACAACAACTACCTTGCCATCGAACAGTTCGTTAATCGTTCCGCGCAGCTCAAGAAGCTGCTCAAACAGCATCAAAGCTGGACCATCTGCCGAAAGAATCTGACCTACGGCAAGCCTCTTTTGGCGGGCAAAATCAGACGGAGAAAAGAACGGAGCAGAATCGCTGGCTACAACCCCGGGAATCGAGCGTTCATTACGCGCAACGGATTCTGCGAGACGAGAAGACAAACCGCAGAAAGCGAATATCGTCGGTTGCGAACAATCCCTCAAGAGCTCGTCGATTTTGCCATCGCAGTACTCGGTCATATTCTCCTCCTCCAACCAAACACCGCTATCAACTTAGCCCATCAACCTCGCCATTTGTTGAGCAACAAGTGCGAGCGGTAGGTATTGAGCTATAACCGTTGGAGTCGAATAAAAGCAACGGTTGGAAATGCATTTTTTCGATTGGCGCGACATAAAAATAGAGGGCGTCCCGTAAAGAGAAACCCTCTTGCAAAACGGTCGAACTGTTTATTCATTAGCACCTTAGCCAATCCGGCTGGATGGTCTTCAACGACAGTCTTTTAAGCACCACCGGCAAAGAGACAACGAATCTATTAAGCAAATTATCTCACTGTTTTGCTGAGCCATTGAAAGGCCTGGTCAAAATGAGGAAATATGAGAATCGCCACAAACAGCCAGCGGCGATACAAGCTGGACCTCAGTCGATATTAGCAACCCCCATGAAAAAACTCAGTCAATTGCACGAGAGTCTGAACGCCCGCGAACACTGTCTGGAGTAATTCGGGGCTAAATACACGTTGCTGCTCGTTGCCTTTAAGTTTCTTACGATATCGAACAGTCCCAAAAGCCTTCTCTGTTAATCGCGCCTTAATAAGCCGGTCCCTTTGGTCTGAGTATGCCTCGACCTTATCTATATAAAGCTGCTCTTCCAACTCATCGAGAACTGCCCCCAGTTGTTCGTTAGGAATTCCGAATTCCGTGAGATCGAGGAAGCTATCAGGGCTGTTCTTAATTTCTAATATCCCCCAAATTAGGCCCTGCGCAACTGGCGCAACAATCGGACGAATGGAATTAGAAGGGACGTAAAGCTCGCCGTTCCTCCTTACACAACCACGCAATTTTCTACTACTAGGAGATGCGTACCGTTCTATGGTTTTGGTCTTTAGTCCCCATAGTTCAGCCACATAAGAAGCTGGATAAAACTTGCTTCCGTCAATTTCAATCGGATTCATGTAACACGCCACCACAGACCAGCATACCGTTCATTAATTAATTGGAGTTCAGGTCCACATCACTAACACGCATAGACGAGGATATGATCTCACAACAGAAAGCTTGTTTTAGCTTCCTTCTCATATCGACCGGAACGGCTGCCCCGGCGATAATCTTACGAAAGGGTGGACGAGTTTTTAGGTCAGCGAACCGAACGAGATAACCACCTTGAGTCTGAGAATTCAGCAATTTCCCGTCGGCAAAACAAATGAATCTATACTCCTTTTCAAACGAAAATTGGCTCCTTTTTACAAGCTCGTTAGACCAATACGTTCGAGTTTCAATATCGTTGTCGTAAAAAACAGGACGGCAAATGTGATCAGAATCGCCAGGGTTATCAAGCTGGACCTCATCGTAATAAGCAACTTTGCCACAGGGGATTTCAGTCAGCTCAAATGACTTTCTAAGGGTACCGACATCTGTTACGCAGCATATACCGTTTGAAGCCCCAACATAGTCCTGCCACATTCTCTGAGACTCCCCTTCGAAGAAGTCGGTCCAGCAAGAAATTAAAGGCATATGGGCCAAGCGAGAGGCAGCTTGAATGGAGTCGAGTTCAACAGCCGTAAAACTCTGAAGACGAGAACGAAAACCCTCGAAGTAATCTCCCTCACGATCATCGGACATTGCGTCAAAACAAGAGAACCAGATACCCGGATT
>CABUDQ010000025.1 GCA_902490365.1 uncultured Collinsella sp.
TCACCAGACGCTCGATATCGGCGACGACATCTTCCCAAACCTCGTCGACATACTCGGCAACGCTCTGCTCCACCTGATTCATGGACGACCTCCTTACCAATGAGCGGCGAGCGTGCCCGCCCCTCACATCACATACTTATATAGCGAAAAGTTTAGCAAGCTCGGCCACCGAGTGCACCACCGCATCGGCGCCCGCGGCCTCATGCTCACCCGGCGCCGCCGCGCCCGAATAGATGCCGATGCACGGCACGCCCATTGCGTGCGCGCCCTCCACATCGTTAAAGCGATCGCCGATCATCACGGCATCGCCCGCCGTCGCACCGAGCTCTGCCAGGGCATCGCGGACCGAATCGGCCTTGGTCTCGCGCCCCTGCGGCGGATTCATGCCAACCACCGCCTCAAACTGAGAAAGCCCCAGCTCGCCCACCATGTCAATGCACTTTGCCTCCATGCGTGACGTTGCCACGGCCAAGCGATGCCCCTGCGCGACAAGGCCATCGAGCAGCTCGGGGATTCCGTCGAACACGGGATACTCTTCCGGTCCCAGCTCATCAAAAAAGGCACGGTACTCGTCGGCCACCACAAGCGACTCCTCGCGGGAGAAGCCATAAAAGTCGTGAAAGCTCTTCCACAGGGGCGGCCCGATCATGCGGCGCAGGTCACCCATCTGCGCCTCCGAAAACCCGCGCGCGGCCAACGTCTTGCGCGTCGAGGTCATCACCGCCCGGCCCGTATCGGCCACCGTGCCGTCAAAATCGAACAGCACAACCGGCCGCCTGCATATCTCCAACGCCTCCATCGGCATTCCTCTTCCCCAGTTGATGATTTCCACACCGACACTTCAAACTGTTGACTATTCAACAATTGAACCTAGAAATGCGGAATGACTCCACTATACTTGTCGCACTTTGCTCTCAGAAGGCGGCACGCAAGCGCCCCAATGAAAGGTGCAATTATGTCTTTTGCCATCATAACCGACTCCACGTCGGACATCTCCCCCGCCCGTGCTCAAGAGCTTGGCATTTACGTCATTCCGCTACATGTGATTATCGAGGGCGAGGACCTGCTCGACCAGGTGCAGATTACCGCCGAGGAATACGTCGCCCGCATGGCCGGCTCCGAGCAGCTGCCACACACCTCGCAGCCGAGCGCCGGCGAGTTCAAGGCACTCTTTGACCGCGTGCGCGCCGACGGCCACGATAGCGCGATCTTTATCTCGCTGTGCAGCGAATGGTCCGCCTGCTATTCCAACGCATGCCTGGTCGCCGAGACCCACGAGCTCGACGTGCGCTGCATCGATTCGCGCACTGGCTCGGGCGCCGAGGGCCTGCTGGTGGAGTACGCACTGGCCATGCGCGAAGACGACCGCAGCTTGGACGAGACCGAGGCGCAGATCCGCGCGACGCTGCCCGACGCCCACCTGCTGCTGATTCCCCGCACGCTCGAGAACCTCGTTAAGAACGGCCGCGCGCCCAAGCTCGCCGGCCAGCTCACGCAGATGCTCAACATTCGCCTAGCCGTTTCGCCGGAGTGGAAATCGGGCGAGATCAAGGCCATCAAAAAGGGCCGCGGCGCCAAGCGCATCGTTGCCAACACCATGGCAGATTGCCTCGCGTTTTTGGACGAGCACCCGGGCTCAAGCGTGCGCGTGCTCACGACCGGCGCCGCCGAGGAGCAGGAACTTGTCAACGAGGCGCTCGCGGGCCAGGACTACGTAGACGCCGGCACCGGCCCCATCGGCTGCACCATCGCCACCCACGTAGGCGTCGATGCCATCGCCATCAGCTACTGCCCCCGCTACCAGCCCATCCACTAGGGGCACCTTTACCACTTGCGGTGGAATAGGGACTGTTTTGACTTATCAGCCGCAAATCAATCCCCATTCCACCGCAACTTAGAAGCAGTTCATTTGGGACGGGGCTAAAAAGACTGGTATCAAACGTTTCAGACCAGTCTTTTTAGCCCCGCCCCATTTTAGCTACTCTACATCAGCCCGCGTAGGACGTCGACGGCTTCGTTGAGGTCGTCGGTAATGTGTACTAGATCCGGATCGAGCGGGCTGATCATACCGGCGCTCATCACCGGGCCGTTGGGCCAGTCGAACAGACCCCCTCGCGGTACCCACTGGACAAAAAATGGCAAATATGAGTACTGCCACCAAATTAGTAGCAGCAAAATCTCGCCGGAATCGATCGTTTCGATTAATTTCACGCCTTGCCAAGGCTCAAAATGCCGTGTTTGGTGGGTTAGATATATAGAATAATGTCGAATTGGTATTCTATTCTTGCCAAATATTATGAGACTACATTAACAGCAGTACTCACATTTGACGTTATTTGACCACGGGGTCATTCGAAAACCCCTCCCCACGCCGCCAACCCGCCCCATAGCCGTCAAAACCTTTAACAACAGCCGCCGCACGTTTTGGCACCGGCTGATTGCCACTCACGGATCAGTACCCCACTATTACCGAACCAAAATCGAAGTCGCGTATCTCATAAAGCTGAAATGACGTACCCTCATCCCAATGAACGCTGATAAGAATGGCTTTCAAATGAGCAACGGCACACATCAATACGCCCTTTTCGGGAGCGCCTTATTCAAATTCAATAAAACGGTCGTCCACGCTTCGGATCCGCGCAAGCAAATCGTTATCTGCAGCAGCGGTCCAGACATCCGTTATACAACGCTGGAAGAATGGGAGAAAGCTGGCGATTCTTTCGATAGACGGGCGCAGATCGAAGATATCGTCACCAGCGCAAGCCCAGCGCGCGACAAACTCGAGCTCTTCCGCAATCTCTTTTCTGGCCGCAAAGATGTCTACGCTCATGGGTACCGCAGAAAAGACGGAGGAATTGGCTATACGCCCGCCTGCGCAAATGAGTGGAAGTCAGGCATTTGCCCCAAAGCAAGCCACCAGAGAGTCAAATGCACGGAATGCAGCAGCCGCGTCTTCCCCGAGTTGAGCGATGCCGCGATCATCGCCCATTTCAGAGGCAATGACGATAGGCTTCGAGACGTTATAGGCCAATATGTGCTCGATAAAGACAGTAACACGAAAGTCCTGGTCATCGATTTTGACGGAGCCGATTGGAAAGAAGCGACGAATGCCATTCGACATGTCGCAAAAAGCCACGGAATCGATGTCGCAGTCGAGCGATCGAGATCGGGCGACGGCGCACATGTCTGGTTTTTCTTCCTAGAGCTCGTCAGCGCAAAGACCGCACGAGATTTTGGAAGCGGCCTTATCACCGAAGCGGCGATACTGAACAAGACAATCACCTTCAAAGCATTTGACCGAATGCTGCCCGCGCAGTCCACCATTCCTGAGGGCGGCTTTGGAAATCTCATAGCGCTGCCTTTTCAAGGAAAAGCGCAGCGAAAAGGGAACAGCGTATTTGTTGACGAGCAATTTGAGCCCTTTCCCGATCAATGGCTTTACCTTTCGCAAATCCAGTTAATCCCGCGCGTGACGGTGCAAAATCTGATCGAGAGCATCGAAAATAGGTCACATGGAATAGCAGCTGTTGCGGCGGCAAACACCGGTGTGCCACATTCCCAGAGACTGCGAAAGCGGCTCCCGCTCACGCCGCAGGACTTCCCGTCATCGCTGTCCGTCACGCAGGCCGATATGCTCTATATCCCCGAAAAATCTCTGAGTCCCGCAGCTCAAATGGAAGTCCGCAGGCTTGCAACATTTGCCAACCCAGAATTCTTCCGCGCACAATCTATGCATCAATCGGTATTCCACAAACCGCGGTTCATAGACCTCAGCGAACTTAGAGATGGCTACGTCGCGATTCCCAGAGGCTGCAAGGTTCAACTTGAGCGGCTGCTTCAAGAAGCCGGCGTTTCTGCCCACTATTCAGACAAACGCAAGTCGAGCAATCCAATTGTGATGGCATTTAAAGGGACTCTTCGCCCTGAACAGCAAATTGTCGCTGAAAAGATGCTCGGCTATGAAGACGGGATCATGTCCGCACCGACGGGGTTCGGCAAAACCGTCATCGGAGCTTATCTTATTGCTGCCATTAGTCTTCCAACGCTCGTCATCGTTCCTAAAACTGCGCTCATTGCCCAATGGAAATCCCAACTCGAACGATTTCTCGACATCACGGACAACAGAGAGCCCGTCCGAACCCCAAAGGGACGAATCAGCAAAAGACAGCCTCCGCTCATTGGGCAAATCGGAGGAGGCAAGACCGCCATAAGCCGTCTCATCGACATTGCTTCATTCCAGTCGCTATCCGGCAAGGATCCCCAAACCGGCGAGTCATTAGCCAAGGAGTTCGTTCGCGATTACAGTCTCATCATCTGTGACGAATGCCACCATGCGGCCGCGCCACAGCTTGAGCTTGTCCTCAAGTCCGCTCCTGCCAAATATGTATATGGCCTTTCCGCAACGCCCGAGCGTTCGGACGGACTCACGCGGGCACTCTCGATGCTCTGCGGCCCGGTTCGCTATGTCGTCGATCCAAAAACGCAAGCAATCCAGCAGGGGATTCAGCGCATTGTTAGACCGCGTTTCACCGGAATTAGATTACCTACCTACGAACCAGGAGCATCCTTTAACCAAATTCTCGATCTCCTGTGTGTACACGCCGCGAGAAACGAAGCAATTATCGAGGACGCCCTCGAGGCCGCATCAAACGGCCGGCATCCGCTTGTGCTATCTAAAAGAAAAAAGCATGCCGAAGAGCTATGCAGGCTACTTCAAAGCCGTGGACACGAACCCATACTCTTAACCGGAGAAATCGACGCCAAAGAAAGAAAAGCAATACTGAAGAGTCTTCCCAGCTTTGAGCATGAGCATCGAATCATCGTCGCAACTGAAAGTCTTCTGGGCGAGGGCTTCGACCTGTCTTACCTTGACACTTTGCTCATTGCCACTCCAATATCTTGGGACGGCAGCATAACGCAGCAGGCAGGTAGGCTACACAGAAGCCACGAGGGCAAACAGCGGGTTGAGATATTCGACTATGTTGACCTGTCGATACCCATGTTCGCGCGCATGTACCAAAAGAGGCTCAAGACCTACGCCAAGCTGGGGTATGAAGTCTTTGCGGCAAACGACAACAGACAGGACGATCGAAATATCCTCGTTAGGTCGGCAAGAGCCGTGGAGGCTTTAGTGAATGACATCGAGAACGCATCGAAAAGCATTTTTATTGCCGCACCCTACGCGTCCGCCGCATGCCTTGAAAAGCTCGCCGCTGCACTCGCGGATGCCGCTACCCGTGGAATTGCCCTTGAGATTTCTATTGCTTCAACTCCACGCGATGACGTGAAAGCGATTTTTGCCGAGATGAACGTCAACTATCTCATCAAAGCCGAAGGACGCCTGTGCGCATCAGTGATTGACGAGGAAACTGTCTGGTATGGAGCTATTCCGTTGCTGGCTTTCCCAAAGAAAGAAGACTGCAGCATTCGTTTCAAAAGCAGCGAAGTCGCAGCCGAGCTTTTGAGCGAAATTCAGCGAAAAGTGGAACCGGAGGCCGCGGCGACGAACGGGGTACCCCCAGCAGTTGCGGTTAAATAGGGACTGTTTTTGACTTATTAGCCGTCAATCAATCCCTATTCCACCGCAACTTAGAAATCGGCAATCAGCCCTGCGGGCCCTGGAACAGCTCCTCATGCGAGCCCATTCTGACCAGCCGGATCACAGGATTAGTCTTATGCGGTAAGTAGAGAACGACCACGTCGACCATGCCATCGGATAGGTGGAAATCGATGTGGCCGTTGTAGTTTCCGCCCGGGTTTGAAAGCTCATGGGCACCATATTCCGCGGGAAGCGAGCCGTGAGCTGCAAGCTCTGCGACTGCCGCCTTAAACTCACTCTTTAGCTGCGGATGCATGCGCATCGTTCGTTTGTAGTCCGCCTTAAATTGAGCCTCGACTTTAATCTCGAACATCGCTATTCCTCATCGAGGAATGACATAAGCTCATCAGCGTTGTTGAATGACAGGCTATCGTCCGGCAAAATCCCCAGCTCATGAGCCTCGGCGATCACCATGGCGCGCCTCGTCACCTCGTTGGGCACCTCCGCCCTTCCTACAATCTCAAAAGGAATCCTTCGCTGATTTACTAGCTGCCGAACGGCAAGATTGAGATAGGAATTGAGGCTGAGGCCGACCGAATCCAAGAACTCAGTCGCCTGCTCCTTGAGCCCCTCTTCGATTCGAACCGTCGTAGGCTTAACTGTTGCTGTAGACATTTGCGACCTCCTCGCCCTCGTCTTTTACACCAGTATACCCAATATAAATGGCAATCTGATGTTAGATAACATCAGATTGCCATGCGTATTCATGTCGCGTGGGCACGATTGATCTACATCAGCCCGCTGAGCGCAATGTCAACGGCCTCGTTGAGGTCGTCGGTAATGTGTACCAGATCCGGATCGAGCGGACTGATCATGCCGGCGTCCATCACCGGACCGTTGAGCCAGTCGAACAGGCCCTGCCAGTACTCGCTGCCCACCAGCACGAGCGGCATGCGCTTGACCTTGTGCGTCTGCACCAGCGTGAGCACCTCGAACATCTCGTCGAGCGTACCAAAGCCACCGGGAAACACGATAGCGCCCGAGCTGTATTTGACGAACATGGTCTTGCGCACAAAGAAGTAACGGAAGTCCATGCCCAGGTTCACGTATTTGTTGAGCCCGTGCTCGTGCGGCAGCTCGATACCCAAGCCGACCGACTTGCCGTTGACACTCGCCGCTCCCCTGTTGGCCGCTTCCATGATGCCGGGGCCGCCACCGGTGATGACCGCCACGCCACGTTGCGCGATCTTGCGCCCGACGGTACGCGCCGCCTTGTAGAGCGGATCGGTCTTGGGCGTGCGGGCGCTACCGAAGATAGTCACCGCAGGTCCAAGCTCGGCAAGTGCGCCAAAGCCATCGACAAACTCTGCCTGAATTCGCAGCACGCGCCAGGGGTCGGCGTGCAGCCAGTCAGTCGACTCCTCGGGCGCCAGCAGGTTGGCGTAGGTGTTGTCCTTAGGAATCATGGGACCGCGCATGACCACGGGGCCGCGCCGGTACGTCTCGTCGTAGGCGGGCTCACCCTCGACGTTCTCATTCTTAATCATGGGTACTCCTATCGAGAAAAAGAAAAGCGGGCGGGGTTGACGCCATGCGTCAAACACCCGCCCGAACATCAACTATTCGGTATGGTACCCACGATGCATCAAGCACTTGCAAGCTATCGGTCAGCGGTCGCGCAACCGGTGTCAGCGAATGTGACGACCGGCTGGCGCTCGACCATTGCCGTTGCCCACGCTCTGCAAGGGTGTCTGTCGCTCTTAGTAATCCACAGCCGCGGGGCTGTTCATCCAGTCACTCACGAACGCGCCGTAACGACCCTCGATAATGGCCTGGCGGGCGCGCTGCATCAGGTTGAGCAGGTAGTAGATGTTGTGCATCGACAGCAGAATGCCGCCGAGCATCTCCTTCTGCGTGACCATGTGACGGATGAGCGCGCGGCTGTAGCCGCCCGTGCACACCGGGCAGGTGCAGGTGGAATCGATGGGGCCGTCGTCGTGCGCAAAGCGCGCGTTGCGGAAGTTAAGGCGACCTTCACTGGAGAACGCCGTACCCATGCGGCCGGTGCGCGTCGGCAGCACGCAGTCGAACATGTCGATGCCCACGCCCACGCCGCGCACGAGCGTGGTAGGGTTGCCGACGCCCATGAGGTAGCGAGGCTTGTGCTTAGGCATGTACTCGGAAACCAGCGGCGCCAGTGTCTCGAACATGGTCTCGTGGTCCTCGCCCACCGAGTAACCGCCGATGCCATAACCCGGAAAATCGCCGCACTCCTCCAGATGACGCAGCGAGCGCAGGCGCAGGTCCAGGTGCATACCGCCCTGAACGATACCAAAGAGCGCCTGGTCATCGCGGGTATGAGCCTTATAGCAGCGCTCGGCCCACATGCTCGACAGCTCAACAGCGCGCTCAACGTAGGCGCGCGTGGCGGGATAGCCCGGGCACTGGTCGAGCTGCATGCAGATGTCGGAGCCGAGCTTCATGGCGATTTCCATGTTGTCCTCGGGCGTCCAGAACACGTGGCGACCGTCGTAGTCGTTGACGATAAAGCGCACGCCCTCGTCGGTGAGCTTGACGGCGTCGTTGTGGCTGAACACCTGGAAGCCGCCCGAGTCGGTGAGGATGGGGCCGTGCCAGTTCATGAACTTGTGCAGTCCGCCCAGCTCGGCGATGGTGTCCTCGCCGGGGCGCATGGACAGGTGGTAGGTATTGGCGAGCACGATCTGCGCGCCGAGCTGTTTGACGGTCTCGGTGGGAATGCCCTTGACGTTTGCCTTGGTGCCCACGGGCATAAAGATCGGCGTCTCGATATCGCCGTGCGGGGTATGCAGCACGCCGGCACGCGCGTGCGTGGTCGGGTCCTCGGCGATCAGGTCGAATTTAAAAAGGCTCTGGTCCATAAACTGGAACTCCTTGGTTGCGGTTCATACGCAGACCATTATACGAGCAACCATCGAACCGCACCGACTCGACAGAAACTGGCGCATTAAACGACTAACCGTCGGGGACAGTCTTCAGCGCCATCTTGCAAAGGAGCGTCCCAATCCGCCGGCACTTAGGGACTGTCCCCACTCATTTAAGTACGTCCCCAATGAGTGGAGCTATTGACCAGCCACGGCAACGCCGATATTTTGGCAAAGTCAGCGAGCGGGTCGCATTTGAGACAAGGTGACGTGAAACGAAAGGGCGCTGACCTTCTGGTCGCGCCCTTGAAGTTGAACGTCAGATTGTCCAAATGCGGCCCGCGCAGCGTCGGCTGGTCCGCCGTTCGTTAGAACGGCGGAACCTGAGACGTAACCCCTAAGGACGCTGGCCCATGCCACCCTCGAGGGTGACGGTCTCGCCGTTCATATACTTAAAGTCGGGACCGCAGAGCTGAACGACAACGCGGCCGATTTCCTTCTCGACGTCGCCGTAGTGGCCTGCCGGCGGCATGTGGACGTTGGCCTTGAACGCCTCGGGATAGGCATCTTGGAAGTTCTCGAGCGCGGCGGTCCAAGCAAGCGGGCAAACGATGTTGACGTTGATGCCGTCCTTGCCCCACTCGTTGGCGGCGACGCGAGTCAGGCCGCGGATGCCCTCCTTGGCGGCAGCATAGCTGCACTGGCCGTAGTTGCCAAACAGGCCGGCGCCCGAAGCAAAGTTGACCACGGAGCCCTTGGTCTCCTTCAGGTGCGGATAGGCCTTCTGCATGTACAGATAGGTGGCATACAGACCGGAGTAAATGGCCAGGTTAAACTGATCCATGGTGTGGTCGGCGATGGTCACGCCCGAGGCGCTGGCCTGAGCGTTGTTAACGACGGCGTCGATGCGACCGAACTCCTCAATCGCCTTGTCGATAACGTTCTGCACGACGGCCTCGTTGTCCTGACCGGCGGAGACATCGGCCTGAACAGGAAGAACCTTAACGCCGTACTCAGCCTCGAGAGACTCCTTGGCGGCCTCGAGCTTGGCAACGTTGCGGCCGGTGATGACGAGGTTCGCGCCCTCCTTGGCAAAAGCGATATCGATGCCGTAACCGATGGAGCCAGCGGAGCCGTCCTTGAGCGTGGCCTTGCCGCCGCCGGTGACGATCACGGTCTTACCAGTGAAAAGTCCCATACAAAGTCCTTTCAAATCGCGACGGGCCCGCCCGTCGACTGCGCGCATCCAACTTCACGCGCCAAAAGCTGACATGCAACTTTAGCGTGTTCAAGTGAATAGAAAAGGCCTCGGTAGGCGAACGGCATAACGTCTTTCGGCGAAGGGATTGTCAAGTACAAACTGGATAAAGTGGCCGAGTTTTTGCTATCGACACGAGCCATCGAACACGTTTTGAAACTTTGCTGCAGCGCGCGGGATGTCGGCGCGAGACTTTATCATAGGGTGACAAACAACGATGAGGAGCACATGCCTATGACAGACGAGCTGGACCCCCAGACTCAACAGCATATTGATGATTCCGCAGACGTCACCGCAGATGCTGACGCTGTGACCTGCGATGATATTGGCCTCGACGACCCCATCTTGGACGAAAGCGCTACGGCGGAAACCCCTGGCGCCGAAGATGCAGACGAGCAAAACGACGATGCGCCCGCTCAGGACGACCACCCCGTACAGGATGCTGCTCCGCAAGCTGCGGGCCCTATCGAGGTTTCTTCGGAAGAAGAGCTCGACGCCGTCATGGACTCCATGATGGATGCCGTCAAAGCGATGAAAGACGCCGTGGCCGACGCTGACGTTGACGCCGAGGAAGAGGAGGCCGCCGAGGCAGCCTCGACCTTCGTACCCGGCGAGACTCCGGTTGCCGACCAGGGCAGCACCATGCCCTCGTTTCTGCAGCTCGAGCATCCCACGATTGGCACCGATGCGGTCGACCCGCACGCAGCAGGCTTTTCTGTGATCGAAGGCGGTACCGGCAATATCGCCGTGCCGCAGACTGCCGATGCGGACGCTGCCGACACCGCTCGCCCGACTGCCCCGCACTCCCCCGCCGCGAGCCGCGATCTGGGGACCGCTGTCTCGAACACTGCGAACGCCGTGGGTACCTTTATCGCCCAGGGCGCCTCGGCCATGCGCGAGATGAACGCCGCGAAAAAGGCACTTGCCGATGCCCGCGCCCACCTGGCCGAACTTGAGCAGCGCATTGCCGATCAGGCCGAGGAACTCGAGACGCGCCAGGATATCGCAGGCCGCTACGACCAGATCGTCGCCGACCAGCGCCAGGCGATTGCCACGGCCCAAAAGACTGCAGCGGCCGCCGAGATTGACCGTGATGCCCACGCCTCCAAAGCGACAGAGCTCAAGGGTCAGCTCGAACAAATGAAGACAGAGGATGACGCGACTGAGCTCCGCCTGAAGGCCGCGCTCGACGCCGTGGAGGCCCGCGAGGCGAGCTCACGCGAGACCGGCAACCGCCTCGTTCGACGTCTTGAGGATTCCAAGCGCATCCGCGACAAGGTGAAGGCAGAGCGAGACGCCGGCATTGCCGCCGCACAACAAACCGTCGACGCCACGCGCGCCCAGCTCGAGACGCTGCGTCATGAGTATGCCGAGCTGCAACGCAATCCCTCGGCAAATCCCGCCAACTATACGGTGCGCACCAGCGAGCTCTCGATGCAGATTTCCGACACGGCAGATGCCCTGCGTAAAGCCGAAGAAGATGTCCCGCGCATCACCGCCGACCTTGAGCACTCGCTTGCCGCAGCCGAGCAGGCCGTCGAGCAGGCTCAAGCCCCTATCGCCGACGCAAAACGCGCGCACCAAGCCGTGACGACCGAAGCCGATGCCGCGCGCGACGAGCTGCAGACGGCGAAGACCGCCGCCGCGACTCGTCAGCGCGAACTGCGCGAGAAGATCGCCGCGGAGGACAAGGCACGCCGCGACCAGGAGCAGACCATCGCCAACGCCCAAACAGATGCCGCACATGCGCAGTCGATCATCGAACAGGCGACCGAGGTGCACGACCACCCAGAGATCACTGAGTCGCTTGCAGGATCCTTGGCCCGAGACAAAGCCGAACACACCGAGACCGAGCGAGAAGTCGCCCAGCTCGAGGCCACCGAGGACGCGGTGCGCGAGCGTACCCGCGACTCACGCATCAAATTCACCGGCGCCATCGTCTGCATCGTTGCCGTAGTTCTCGTGATCATCTTGATCTGGCTGTTCGCGAGCAAGTAACCACTCCCCAACGATTACAAGGACTGTCCCCAGGTGCCGGCACAAAAGGAACGTCCCCAAGTGCCACCTAATGAGAGTGGATAATCTCCCACTTTTGACGAAGAAACACGCCTAAAACGGGAGATTATCCACTCTCATTCTGCAGGCACTCATTTAAGTACGTCCCCAATGAGTACCTGCCGATGCTTTGGCAAAGTCAGCGAAAACGCCCCTAAGCGAGCAAGGTGACGTGAAAGAGGAGGGCATTGACCTTTTGGTCATGCCCGACGATTGAACGTCAGATTGCCGCTTAGGGGCGTTTGCAGCGTCAACTGGTTACGCGGTTCGTAGAACCGCGTAACTAACAAATGAGCATGGCGTCGCCGAAGCTGAAGAAGCGGTAGCGCTCCTCGATGGCGGCGGCGTAGGCATCCATGATCTGGTCGCGGGTGGCAAGCGCGCTTACGAGCATCATGAGCGTGGAGCGCGGCACGTGGAAGTTCGTGATCAGCGCGTCGACCACGTGATAGGTCGAGCCGGGCATGAGGTAGAGCTGCGTCGTGGCGTTCTCGCGCACCACGATGTCACCGCGGCCGAGCGTGTCGGCGCCGTCCTCGCGGCCTTCAAAATAGCGCGCCGTCACAGCCGGATCGAACACCGGAGCATCGGCGTCAAACGCGCTCTCGAGCGAGCGCACCGCCGTGGTACCGACAGCAATCACACGATGGCCCTCGGCCTTCGCCTTATGCACGGCGTCGACAACCTCCTGCGACACGTGGTAGCGCTCGGTGTGCATCACATGCTGCGTGGGATCGTCCTCCTCCACCAGACGGAAGGTATCGATGCCCACCTCGAGTTCGACGGCGGCAAACTTGGCACCCTTGGCCTCGATGGCAGCCATAAGCTCGGGCGTAAAGTGCAGACCCGCCGTGGGAGCGGCAGCCGAGTGCTCTTCCTTCATGGCGTAGACGGTCTGGTACTTCTCGGGGTCGCCCTCGTAATCGGTAATGTAGGGCGGCAGCGGCACGTGGCCGGCAGCATGGATGGCCTCGTCGAGCGTGCACGGGTCGCCGGCGGCATTGCAACCGGCCGGCTCAAAGCGCACCAGACGGCCACCGCGGCTATCGGTGACAAAGTCGATGACCTCGGCTGTCAGCACCACGGGAGCCCCCTCGGGCGCATGGGCGCCACCGGCGCGATACTCAATCTGAGCACCGGGCTTCAGGCGCTTGCCCGGCTTGACCAGGCACTCCCACACATGGCCGAGCGGATCCACATCCTCACGGCGCTTGAGCAGCAGCGTCTCGACCACGCCACCCGAGCCGGCCTTGCGACCGATCAGGCGGGCCGGCATCACGCGCGTCTGGTTGATGACGAGCACATCGCCCGGCTCGATATAGTCGATGATGTCGCGGAAGATGCGGTGCTCAACGGTACCGCCGTGCTCCAGCGGCTTCCCCGCCTGGGAGCCTTTGCGATCCACCACCAGCAGGCGGCAGGAGTCGCGCGGCTCGGCAGGAGCCTGGGCGATCAGTTCCTCAGGAAGGTTGTAGTCAAAATCATCGGTACGCATAGACACGTCGGATACTCCTTATATAGCCAAAGTCCGCTCTACATCCTAGCAGGCTGCCAGCTCAAAAGAACTACTTTTTGGACGCTTTGCGCTCGTCGCGGATGCGAGCGCGGTCCATGGCCGCCTCGACGGCCGAGAATCGGCAGCCGCAGTAATTCTGCCGATACATGCCCAGCTCACGCGAACGACGCGTGGCCTCGGGATAATACGGGCGAAAATCGCGAATCACCGGGGTGAGACCGCGGGCGGCAGCCAGACGCTCCAAAACATCATTGCAGGTATCGAACAGCTGATACGGCGAGACGGCGAGCGTCGTGCCCACAAACTCAAACCCGCGCTCCTGGGCCACGCGGCACGCCTCGGCCAAGCGCAGGGCATAGCACGCGCGACAGCGACGGGGTCGATCGGCGCCCAGCGGGGCCACGCCGGCCTCCCAGCGCTCGCGGTCCTCCCCCGCTTCGATGAGCTCGATGTCGCCATCGGCACACCACCGGCGTAGCTCGTCCAAGCGGCGCTGCCATTCATCGCGCGGCTGAATATTGGGGTTGGTCCAGCAAATCGTGGGTTCAAACCCCTCTTCGCGCAGCAAGCGAACCGGCTCAAGTGAGCACGGCGCACAGCAAGCGTGCAACAACAACGGCCTCATCAACATCTCCTCACCCGAAAAAGCGCACGCCAAAGGACGTATCCTCGCAGGCGACAATGCGGCGGTCGCGCAGGATGGTCCGCACGTAATACCAATCGCCCACGCAGCCCGACAAGTGCAGACCAGCCGCCAGGTAGCACAGCAGCGGATAACCCGAGAGCGCAAAGCCCAGGGCAAACGCCACCGTCAAAACAACCGTCGGCGCCAGGCAAACCGCCATGTACCGCCGGCGCGAATACACAACGCCCTCGGCGCAGGCATAGATCATCGCCGTCTCACGATTCGCGCCAAAGGTCACATGCGCGCCCGCAGGCGCCAGCAGCTTAAAAAACACCGCATGCACCAGCTCGTGCACGGCAAACGACGCCATTGAGACCGCAGCCAAGCCGACTATCCAGCCCACGACAGCCATCCAGCCGCCCGCGTCAGCCGCATCCAAGTCTGCAGGCCCGCCCAGCAGCATAAACACCGGCACCAGGCACACGGCAAACACGCCGACTACGACCATCCCCCACACAAAGCAGGCGTGCAGAAAATCCTCGTCCTCAAACGCATGTATGTTGGAAATCTCATTCATGGCATCTTAGGATAGCGCCCCTGCCACGTACCCGTCCGCATGTGCGATAATGTCGAACGATATGCACGAATTGACCACCGCGTCGCCAGGCCTTGCGCCCGGCTGCGCTCTTACAATATGCGAAGGAGTCCCATGGCATCCAAATACTCCATGAACGACCGTCCCAGCTGGCCGCGCCGCGCCATCGTTACCGCCGGCGAGCCCTACGGCAACAAGGGTCTGCACTTTGGCCACGTCGGCGGCGTCTTTGTCCCGGCCGACTTCTTCGCCCGCTTCCTGCGCGACCGCCTGGGCCGCGAAAACGTCATCTTCACCTCGGGCACCGACTGCTACGGTTCGCCCATCATGGAGAGCTACCGCAAGCTCAAGGAGAACGAGGGCTACGACAAGTCCATCGGCGAGTATGTCGAGTCCAATCACTCCCGCCAGGCCGCGACCCTCAACAACTACAACATCAGCTGCGACATCTACGGCGGCTCGGGCCTTGAGCCGGCGGCCCAGATCCACAACGAGGTGACTGCCGAGATTATCGAGCGCCTGCACGAGCAGGGCACCATCTCCAAGCGCTCCACGCTGCAGTTCTACGATGCCAAGGCCGGCACGTTCCTCAACGGCCGCCAGGTCATCGGCCGCTGCCCCATCCAGGGCTGCAAGTCCGAGAAGGCTTATGCCGACGAGTGCGATCTGGGCCACCAGTTTGAGCCCGAGGAGCTCATCGCGCCCAAGAGCCAGCTCACCGGCGAGGTGCCCGAGCTGCGCCCGGTCGACAATCTCTACTTTGACCTGCCGGCCTACCTCGACTTTATGAAGACCTACACCGCCAAGCTCGCCCAGAACCCGCAGGTTCGCTCCGTGGTCTCCAAGACCATGGAGGAGTGGCTGCTGCCGGCTCAGCTCTACATCCAGAACAAGTTCCGCGAGGCCTTCGATGCCGTCGAGGACCAGCTCCCCGAGCACACCGTGCTGGAGCCCGAGGGCAACAAGAGCAGCTTTACCGTCACCTTCCCCAGCTGGAAGGAGCGCGACGACGCCCACGCGGTGCTCGCCAACGGTGGCGTGCGCTTCCGCAGCGGCAAGGCACTCGTGCCCTTCCGCATCACCGGCAACATCGACTGGGGCGTTCCGGTGCCCGAGGTCGATGGCGTCTCCGACGTCACCTGCTGGTGCTGGCCCGAGAGCCTGTGGGCGCCCATCAGCTATACGCGTACCGTGCTCGCGCGCGATGCCAAGGCCGCCGGCGTGACCGAGGGCGTCGCCGCCCAGGATGCCGCCCTCATGGGCGAGCCCGCCGCCGACTCCACGCAGGTGCCCGCACCCACCTACCAGCACAGCTCGCTCGACTGGCGCGACTGGTGGTGCTCTGACGACGCTCAGATTTACCAGTTCATCGGTCAGGACAACATCTATTTCTACTGCATCGCGCAGACCGCCATGTGGGAGGCCCTGGGCTGGGACCTCACGCAGAGCACCGTCAGCGCCTGCTACCACCTGCTCTACATGGGCAAAAAGGCCAGCTCGTCCTCGCAGACGCCTCCCCCGCCGGCAGACGACCTGCTCAACCACTACACCTGCGAGCAGATGCGCGCGCACTGGCTGTCGCTCGGCCTATCCGAAAAGCCGGTGAGCTTTAGCCCCAAGGCATACGACACGCGTGTGACCGGCAAGGACAAGGACGGCAACGAGGTACGCGCCTGCGACGACAAGCGCGTTATCGACCCGGCCCTTAAGGAGAGCGCGCTGCTGACCGGCGTGTTCAACCGTCTGGCCCGCAGCTGCTTCTACGGCGTCGCCGTCAAGGAAGGCGACGAGAGCCCCTACCGCAACGGCTGCATCCCCGCCGGTGCCGCTTCTGACACCGTGGTCGAAGCCGCCCAGCAGGCAGCCCTCGCCTTTGAGCAGGCCATGTACAAGTTCGAGACGCACCGCGCGCTTGCCGTGTGCGACGACTACCTGCGCGCCGCCAACAAGCGCTGGAGCGACGCTTCCAAGGCCGCCAACAAGCTCGAGGGTAACGAGGCAAACGCCGCGATGACGCAGGCCCTTGTCGACGCCTTTACCGAGCTGCGCGTGGCGACCGTCCTGATGCACGGTATTGTGCCGGCCGGCTGCGAGCTCATCTGCGAGTACTTCGACGTCGACCCGGTCGCTTTCTTTAGCTGGGATAACATCTTTGCCTCCACGGACGAGTTCGTGGAGATCCTGGGCGAGAAGCCCGGCGAGCACCGCGTGAAGCCGCTGCCCCCGCGCTTCGACTTCTTTAGCAAGCACGAGAGCCAGTACTAAACACTCGACATGTAATGGAATGGGAAGGAAAGACGGATGTCCAAGCCGCGTCGTCGTAAGCAGAAAAAGCAGGTCAAGGCCGAGCTCAAGCTCAGGCAGTTTGCCGCCACCGAGCTTTCCGACCAGCTTGCCGCCCAACCCTCCGCCGCCGACCTGCCGCGCTTTATGGTCGACACGGTCGCCGGCGCCTATGCGCCCGCCGATGCCGAGCTTATGATCGAGGGCTTCGGCGCCGCGGCCACACGCCCGGTCACGCTGCGCGCCAACACGCTCAAGGCAACCGCCGAGGACATCGCCGCGGCGCTCGATGCCGCCGGCATCGCCCACCGCCCCGTCGCATGGTACCCGGACGCTTCCATCCTGCCCGAGGCCCAGGTTTCCGACCTGTGGGACCTCGACATCTACCGCGACGGCAAGATCTACTTGCAAAGTCTGTCGTCCATGATGCCGCCGTTGGTCTTGGGCGCCCAGGCCGGCGAGGACATCCTGGACATGTGCGCGGCCCCCGGCGGCAAGACGACGCAGATCGCCGCCCTCACCCAGGGCCAGGCACACCTCACCGCCTGCGAGATGAGCATTCCCCGCGCCGAGAAGCTCGAAGCCAACCTCCACCGCCAAGGCGCAAAAAACGTGCCCGTCATGCGCATCGACGCACGCGAGCTCGACGAGTTCTTCCGCTTTGACCGTATCCTGCTCGACGCTCCCTGCACCGGCACGGGCACCGTCATCAGCGGCAACGAGAAGAGCCTGCGCGGCCTCACCGAGCAGTTGCTGAGCAGGTGCGCCCGCTCGCAGCGAGCACTTCTGGACCGCGCCATGGGAGCCCTCAAACCGGGCGGCACGCTCGTCTATTCGACTTGTTCGATCTTGCCGCAGGAAAACGAGGACGCCCTGCAAGAGGCCCTCGACAAGCACATGGACTGCGAGCTTATCCCCCTCGATGGCACGCCGAGCGAAAGTGAGGCACGCCGCGCCCAGGAAGCTGGTGAGGAGCCGCGCATCGAGTCCAACGCCCTGACCGAAGCCATTGCCGCGGGTCAGGTATCGGCCATCGCCAACGGCCTGCCCGGCACGCTCACCATTCCGCCCAGCCGCGACTTTGAGGGCTTCTACATTGCCCTGATCCGAAAACGCAGTTAGCGCACGGATCCAAAACTCAACAAGCTATCTCCGTGCGCGTTTGCCCTGCTGGTCGCGATGCTGTTTAAGCATCGTGCGCTCCTTGCGTTCGGCCCTTTTGCCCTTAATGGCCGTGACCACAAAGTAGATGACCGCGGCGGCAACAATTGCGCCCACACACAGGCCAATCGAGCCAAACATTGCTGTCAATTCCATACCGCGTCACCTCTCTTTTAAACGGGACTTTCAAGATAGCACCTCGATCCCCGCCACCACAGCTCCTTCACGTTCGCCGGCCCTTCGGTCTAACGAATTGCGTGGCGGGGAAAAATCAACTCGTCAAACGATTTAGCATTCGCAATTCCGGCTGCATCGCGCCGGCCGTCATCGCATAGAATCGAGCTTCCATGGATACCCTCAACGATCTAAATGAGCGCGTCGACGCCTTCGTCGGCACCAGCTCCTTCGACACGCCTGCCGCGGCAAACGACCAAGCCCCCATCGATGTGCCCGCCGAGGTTCACGAGGACATCGTCGCCTCGGTCGATTTCTCCGAGGTCGAGCTCGCAGACGAGTTCACCGAGCCCCAGGTAGCCGTGACCCCCAACGGACTGCTCCCCATGGAGCCGCTGCCCATCGACGGGCGTTTGCGCAAGGCGGCCCTTCGCATGCCTGACGAGATTGAGGAGGCCAGCGGCTTCACGCTCTTTGGCCGCCGCATCAAGTCGCTCATTTACACCACCGATGTCGCGGTTATCCGCAACTCCAACGCCGATGCCGTCTTTGCGGTCTACCCTTTCACGCCGCAGCCCGCCATTACGCAAGCGCTGCTGACCGTCGCCGAGTGCCCGGTCTTTGTAGGTGTGGGCGGTGGCACCACCACTGGTAAGCGCTCCGTGCAGATGGCAGCCGTCTCCGAGATGCAGGGCGCGGCGGGATGCGTGGTCAACTCCCCCGCCACCGCCGAGATGGTCGAGCACATCACCAACATCGCCGACATCCCCGTCATCGCTACGGTCGTTCGCTGCGACGACGATGCCCACGCCAAGGTGCGCGCTGGAGCCAAGATTCTCAACATCGCCGCTGGCAAGAACACGCCCCAGGTCCTACGCGAGCTGCGCAAGCACTATCCCAACCTGCCGCTCATCGCGCCGGGCGGCAAGACGCCAGAAAGCATCCGTGAAACCATCGCCGCCGGCGCCAACGCCATCATCTGGACGCCGCCTTCGGCCCAGCAGCTACAGACCGACATGATGCAGCGTTATCGCAAGATGAAGGAAGACGCCACACCTGTCATCTCGCACGACGATGTGCCCATTATCGACCAGGTCTCCGCCGCCGAGGTCAGCCAGGTCGAGAACATGAATCCCGACGTGCCGATTCCCGACGAAGTCATCGAGCGCGTCGCTTCGATCCACGAGCGCGTCGAGGAGCATCGCGCCAACCGCGGCCTCAAGCCCGCGCTGCACGGCTTCTTCTTCCGCGGAAAGAAACGCTAGCAAAACATCTTGGCCCGCCCCACAAACGTGAGGCGGGCCGTTTTCGCTTAAGCAATCATACAGCGACGTGATGGGGCAAATTAATCCACGCGCTTGTCGCCCATAAAGAAGAGCGCCACCGTACCAGGTCCGGTATGCGAGCCAATCAGAGTACCGATGTTATTGATCTCAATCTTGCCTTTAAGCTGCGGAACCTGTTCCTCAATCAGCGCCGCAACTGCCTCGGCATCCTCGCGGCACGCCGAGTGCGACATGATGCACTTACCCGAATAATCCGCACCGTCCTGCACGTGTGCCATCATAGTCTTAGCCATCTCGGAAATCGCGCGCTTCTTAGTGCGAATCTTCTCACGTGGCGACAGCTTACCTTCGCAATCGACCGTCATAAGTGGGCAAATCTTAAGCGCCGTGCCGATGATTGCGCTCGCAGCCGAAATGCGACCGCCGCGCAGGTAGCTCGACAGATCGGTCGAGAAGAACCAGTGGTGCAGGTTGAGTTTGTGCTCCTCGATCCAGGCGGCCGTCTCGTCGAGTGAAGCCCCGCTATCGCGCACGTCGGCGGCACATTCCGCCAGCAGGCCAAAGCCCGAAGACGCCGCCAACGAATCGATAACGCGCACCTTGCCGCCCTGAGGATAGCGATCCGCGAGCATCTGTGCCGCAACGCAGGCCGATCCATACGTGCCCGAAATACCCGACGACAACGTCAGGTGCAGCACGTCTTTACCCTCGGCAACAAACGGCTCCCAAAACTCCTCGTACTCACCCACGCTCACCTGAGACGTCTTGGGCATGGCGCCCGCGGCAATCTGGGCAAAAAACTCGTCCGGCGTAATCGACTGATACAGATCGTCCGTATAGACAACATCGTCGATCTCGTAATGAAAACACACGACAGGGATATTGCGCGACGCAAAGAACTCACGGGTTCGATCGGCGGCGGATTCACAGGTCAGGACAAAATCACTCATATGAGGCTCCTTAAGTATTGCTGTGCAAATTATCGCACAGCAAGCCTACATACGGTACATATGTCCACTATTTACCAAATCGAACCAAAAATAGCGAACATCTTTACCACCATCGTCTCCACCGGCCCCACGCATAAATATCTGAGAAAACACCCTCTGTCGTCTCCACTCAACCGCCATATCTACCTCAACTAAATCGATTTACCAAACCGTTCGGCTAACAATTCGGCCGCCCATCCCCAATCGAAACAAAAGCGGCGCATACTGATAAACGTTTGACGCTGTTTATCAGTTTTACCAGCCCTATCGGAAGGTGTTTCATGGTCGCATTCGATCGCAATCCGCAAGACTTCAAGTATCTGCGCCTGCTGTCGAGACAGTTTCCCACCGAGCAATCCGCGTTTACCGAGATCATCAACCTCTCGGCCATCCTCAACCTGCCAAAGGGCACTGAGCATTTTATGAGCGACGTGCATGGCGAGTACGAAGCCTTTATGCACATCCTCAACAACTGCTCGGGCGTCGTGCGCGAGCATGTCGACGAAATCTTTGGCGTAACGCTCTCCTTTGACGAGAAGGGCGAGCTGTGCACGCTCATCTACTACCCGCGCGAGAAGATCGAGCTGGTCCGCAGCCGGCGCGAGGACTCGCCCACCTGGTACAAGACGATGCTTGACCAGCTCATCATGGTCGCGCGTTCGCTTTCAAGCCGCTACACGCGCTCCAAGGTGCGTAAGGCCATCCCGCGTGATTACGCCTATATCATCGACGAGTTGTTGCACACGCACCCGGACGAGAACAACTATCGCGTGCGCTATCACGAGCGCATCGTGGAGTCCATCCTGGAGACAGCAAGCGCCGACGATTTTATCGAGTCGCTCGCCTCGCTCATCAAGCGCCTGGCCGTCGACCACCTGCACCTGGTGGGCGACATCTTCGACCGCGGTGGCGGCGCGGCCAAGATTATGGACCGCCTGCTCACCTACCATTCACTCGACATCCAGTGGGGCAACCACGACCTGCTGTGGATGGGCGCTGCGGCCGGTGAGCCCGCCTGCATCGCCACGGTGCTGCGCAACAACCTACGCTACGACAACTACGAGATCCTGGAGAACGACTACGGCATCTCGCTGCGTGAGCTTGTCGCCTTTGCCGATGCCACCTACACCGCCGGTGAGTCCATCACCCCGCTGATCAAGGCCATCAACGTGCTGCTCTTTAAGCTCGAGGGTCAGATTATCCAGCGCCATCCCGAGTTCGACATGACCGACCGCCTGTTACTCGACAAGATCGATCACGACACCGGCACGGTCACGCTCGCCGACGGCAGCGTGTGGCCGCTCACGACCAACGACTTCCCCACCGTCGACCCGGCGGACCCCTATACGCTCACGTCTCAGGAGCAGCACATCATCGACAAGCTCGTGTCCGAGTTTGTCACCGCCGATCACCTGCATCGCCATATCGATTTCCTCTATTCCCACGGCTCGATGTACAAAGTCGCCAACGGCAACCTGCTGTTCCATGGCTGCGTGCCACTCAACGAAGACGGCACCTTTAGCAGCATGAACTGCCTGGGCACCTGGCACGCTGGCCGCGATTATCTCGATTTTTGCGACCACATCGCCCGCCGCGCCTGGCGCATGGGCGACCGCGACGCCCTCGACTGGATGTGGTACCTGTGGATCGGCCTTAACTCACCCGCCAGCGGACGCCTGGTGCGTACCTTTGAGCGCGCCTATATCGCCGATAAGAGCACCTGGGTCGAGCCGATGGACCCGTACTTTACGCTTACCAAGTCGCCCTCGGTCTGCGACGACATCATGCGCGAGTTTGGCGTCGCGCCCATGGCATGCTCACCGACCGGTCACATCATCAACGGCCACACGCCCGTTAAAACCACCAAGGGCGAGCAGCCCATCCGCGCCGAGGGCAAGCTGCTGGTCATCGATGGCGGCTTCTGCCGCGCTTACCATCCCAAGACGGGTATCGCCGGCTATACGCTCATCTCGAGCTCGCGCGGCTGCCGCCTCAAGTCGCACCGGGCCTTTACGACGGTTGCCGAGGCACTCACACGCAACGTGGACATCGAGAGCGAGACCAACCGTTTTGACCAAGCAGACCGTCGCCGCATGGTGAGCGACACCGATTCCGGAGCCAAGATCCGCAGCCAGATCCAGGACCTGCGCCAGCTGCTCGATGCATATAGAAACGGTGCTATCGAGGAGCGCGCCTAGCCCCGCCTGCGGGGATTGGCTAAACTTGCTGAGTTCGTCATCCCCGCGGCGCTCCGGCGCCACCCTAAGGCAGGTACCATGCAAAAGCTCCTTGCGCAGATCATGAAGTTTGGCGTCGTCGGCGTCGTTGCCACCGTCATCGACTTTGGCATCATGAATCTGCTCCACTACGGTCTGGGCCTCAATATCCTGATTGCCAATACCAGCGGCTTTATCGTCTCGCTCATCTTTAACTACGTCGCGAGTATGAAGTACGTGTTTGCGCACAAGGAGGGCATGAGCCGCCGCCGCGAGTTCATTATCTTTGTCGTGCTGTCCGTGATCGGCCTGGCGCTCAACGACGGTATCGTGCTGGCGCTCAACGCCGGCCTGGGGCTCGAGGCCAATATCGCCAAGATTTGCGCCACCGCGCTTGTTATGGTCTACAACTTTGTGACCCGAAAGATCTTCCTGGAGGGCGACGAGACCAAGTAGCTCGACCTCCTCCTTGCACTACGGGGCCCACGGACGGCGCGCGTCGAACGCTGCGTTGTTCGTGGGCCTTGCTCGTTTACGGAAGGATTTACGACGTTTGCGGATTGTCTCTTGCAAATTTGACGAGTTCGTATAGTTCTTGGCAAAGCCCTTACGTTTCCCTTGCAAAAGCTCTAAAGTATCCTCTGCTCGATTCGTCAACGCATTGGATGTGATTACGTGCGCAAGGCACTGGCACAACCTCATACTAAGCAATTCCTCAAGTTCGCTGTCGTGGGTCTTATCTCCTTTGGCATCGACTGGGGCATGCTCATTGCGCTCGTCGAGCTGTTCCATCTCGACTTTTTGATGAGCACCACGATCTCGTTTATCACGTCCGTCGTGGTCAACTACTGGCTCAGCATGAAGTATGTGTTCGACCATCGCGAGGGCATGAGCCGCAAGCGCGAGTTCACGATCTTCACCATCCTGTCGGTGATTGGTTTGGGCCTCAACGACCTGTACATGTTTGTGGGCGTCACGTTTTTGAGCATCGGCTACCAGGCCATGAAGGCCATCGCCACGTTCCTGGTCACCTGGTACAACTACTTTAGCCGCCGCCTCTTCCTCGAGGGTGCGCAGTCGTAGTTTGTTCGACATTTGCTTGAAGGTGTAACCGGTTGGAATTCTCGTTCCAACCGGTTTTTTGTTTGCAGAGCCTGCCGAGGAAGGCGCACGAGGCGGGCTACAGCGTCGGAATGGGACACAGTTTCCCTAGGGGCGCCGTTCCGGAAAGTGCATCCCAGATTGCAGCCTCAGAATGGGATGTAGCTTCCGCAACGCCGTCCTAGCGGAAAGTGTGTCCCGGAATTCGCCTTCAGAGTGGGATGCAATTTCCGGTTGAGTCTCGATTGGGAAACGGCGTCCCATTCGTATGAAAAACGGGCGGCTCGGATGTTTGTCCGAACCGCCCGTTTGGCGCGCTATGTCGAGGCCTCTAGCCCGTTACGTAATACCAAACGACGTTGGCACCATTGGGGAGAACGTAGCTACTGCAGGCCGTCATGGGCGTTTCGCCGTTAACGGAGTACATCCAGCCACTCTTGTCGCCGTGCTCCATCTCGGCCAGGCCGCCGATAGCGGCGACATACGTGCCGTACGACGTGCCGCGCGCATTCACGGAAAGCCCTAGGGCGCACAGGGCATCGTAGACCGTAGTGCCCTTGTTAAAGGTGAAGGTGCCACTAGAAGACACAGGATTGCCCACAGCGCTCGATGTGACCGAGACCGTTACCGTGACGTAGCCAGGCTGCTGCGAGCCGTCCTGATTGCCCGCAGAGGCGCCGCCACTGTTGGATGCAGACCCACCGCCGGACGCCGAGCCGCTGCCCGAAGAAGAGCTCGATCCACCGGCGGATTCGGAGCCCTGTCCGGCAGACGTGTTGCTGGACTTCTTGCCGCCTTTGCCTTCGGACTTCTTCTCCTTCGAATCCTTGTCAGACTTCTTGTCCGAAGATTCAGACTTGTCCTTGGAATCAAATTCATCCGAGTCCTTGGACTCAGAGCTCGCATCATCCGAAGATTTTGAGCCCTTAACTCCAGTCTTACCCGAAGCGGTAGTCGAGCCGGAAACCGATGCATCCTTGGCGACGACGCTCTCCCCTGTAACAGCCCGCGCAATCCAGTCGATGGACCATGCACCGCTGGTAGAGGGGTGGACAAAACCCAACGAGACGACAATGAGTGCAATACAGACGGCTGTCAGGACGCCAACAAGCGCCTTGCGCCGAGGGGCGGACGCCGCCGAAGCGGCGCCCTTTTGCTTTGCATCGTCAAGCTGAATGAACGACGAGTCGGGCTGCTTGGACTCGGCGTCCTGTGGCTTATTGGACACTGCCCTCACCTACCGACGCTTGGTAAACACGAACACACCGATGACGGCGAGACCGATCACGCCGGCCGCCACGCCAACAATGGCGAGCGGGTTGAAGCCAGACTCCTGTGCCGGAGCAGCAGCGGACTTCTTAGCAGCGATCGTAGCAGACGAGCCCGTATCGGACTTGTCATCCTTCTTGCCGGACTTATCGGAATCCTTCTTGGAATCCTTATCGTCCTTGGTCTCGGTCGTGGTGGTCGTGGAGACCGGCTTCTGACCCGGCGAGACAGCACCGCCGGACTGCTGCCCGTTCGTACCGTTGCCAGATCCGGAGCCGCCATTGCCGCCAGAACCGCCGTTGTTGTCAGCGGCCTTCTTGATCCACTTGGCATACAGCGTCATATCAGCCGTCACCGCAACGCTAAAGTCATACGCCTTTGTACAAGCTTTATCGGTGTACCAACCAGCGAAAGTATAGCCCTCGCGCGTCGGATCGGTCGGCTTGCTGACAGTCGAGCCCGAAGCGGGGGTCTGACCATTGACCGACGAGCCGCCCTGAGCATCAAACTTGACGCGATGTGCCTGAGATTTCACACAGAAGAGATGGCCCGAATCGTTGGTGTAATACAGATTGCCAAACTGATCGCAGACAACCGAAGCCATGCAATAGTTGGCATATCCAGAACCGGGAACGAACACCTCGGTTGCCTCGGCATCGCCCAGCTTGTACATGTACACGCCACCGCCGGTAGTGTAGTTAGGCCAATTGCCCTTGGCGCCGTTCAAGGTGAAATATACGTACGTCTCGCCATCACGTGTTGAGACGAGCGGCGTGCCCTTGGACTCAAAGCCAAGCTCTTCGCCATCGGCCTTCGTAATCTGCTTCACACTCATATCGGAGAGGTCAATGATCGAAAGCAGGCCCTTAGCCGTAGCCTTGGCCTTGGCCTTAGCCTTAGCCTTAGCCTTCCAATTGTTCACGGTTGTCCCGCCAATAAAAGCATACTTACCACTGAAAACGGGCGTCGAAGTCGAATAAGCGGCAAACTGAACTTTCGCGGCCTCAGTAATGGAACCATCGGAACCAATGGTCAGCTTGTGCAACGTACCATCGTCGCGCGTAACAGCATATATATAGCCGTCATGAACGGTAAGCGCCGAACGGATGTTGCCACCAGACAGCTTAATCGAACCAACAAGCTTTGACAGATCGGCAGAATATACGCGCACCTGGCCATAGTCGCCGCCAACGACATAGTAGCCATTTACCATCAGGCCGCCAGACCAGTAGTAACCTCCGTCAGCGACGGAGGCGCTACCGGCGATGGCGCCCGTGTGAATATTGATGCGCCTGACCGTACCGTTTTGCACGTCATTGCCATTGCCAGACCAATAATCAAGGGTGTTGATATAGACGTAGTCGCCGTCAACGGTCAACGAAGACAGGTTCTGCTTCGTAAACGCATCGGAATACCAAAGCGTCTCAAACGTTTTCGCCGAAACAGCCTGCAGATAGCCGCCGGAAAGCGGAATCACGATGATGCCCTGCGCAATAACGGGACGGCAGGTGCTATCCATGGAAGAGCCAAGCTCAAGGGACCGCACGACGGAGCCCGTCTCGGGGTCAACCTCGTTGAGGACCGCATTCCACGTCTTTCCACCCCATACCGAAGCGCCCGTGACTAGGTACACCTTTCCGTTCGCGACAATGGGGTCAGACGCAGAGGCGCTTGCGCCTGCCTTCTGCTGCTCTTCGGTCAGAAGGTTAAGTGCCCATGAGGGCGTATCGGTCTTTGTCGTAGGCGTCAGGGCATCCGTTGCGGATCCCGAGCCACCGTTCGCAAAGCCATTCCATGCCGTATCGACATCGGGATGCTCCGTTCCGGGATTGGTAGCAGGAGCCGTCGAGGGCTTTTGCGTGCCGTCACCCTTAACATAACGGAACTCGACGCAATCGCCGTTCTTGAGGTAGTAGCTCGGAGCACCGACGCTCGCGTAGCCGTTGTTCACAAAGAACGACCAGTAGCTGTACGGCGCGGCGCTCGTTGTGCTCAGCACGCGGCCATCGGGCATCGTCGCACTCGTAAGACCCCATGCATTTGCTTCGAGGTTCGTACAACCGGCAGCCGCCATAAGCTGCTCGAGCACCGACTCGGCCGTCGTGTCTTCGTCGGCGGGAAGCGTAAGCTCGGTCAAGGGCACCACCGATTGCTCGGTGTAGTTGCCGCCGGCGTCACTTGCGGAAACGCCCGTGACCTTGGCCGTCACCGCAATGGTCTTGCCCTCGTTCGGGTTGTCGAGCCCCGTCGTTCCCTTGACGTTTACCGTCGCAGAAACATCCAAGCCGGCAAGTACCGCGTAGTCCGAATTGTCGGGATAGCGCTCGGCATAACGGGCAAAACGCTCACTCTTCAGACGGCCGCTAATCGTGACTTTCGTGTTGTATTCGGGCTGAGTGAGGATAAGGTTCTCATGCGCGATAACACTCGGTTTGCTCGACTTGAGCAAACGATAGGTGTTCTCCGTGCCACCGGGGAGCTCGCTAAACACGAAGCCGTAGTGGCCTGCAGCCTCTTCGGAGGAATAGCACCAGTTAACCGCATATCCCTGACCGTACACCTTCAACGGCGCATGCAAGTTCCCCGTTACATTGGACGCATCCTGCCCGTCAAGAATTCCCTGAGAGAATGTTGACTTTGCAAGGCTCAGGTGGAACAGCTCGGCATCGAGCTCGCCCTGATCCTGCGGAGCAATCGCAAAATCGAGGGTCTTACTAGCCGTGACCTCGGCGTTCGACTTGTCGGTCACCGTGAGGGTGATCTTGGTCTTCGCCGCCTCGGTGCCAGGCAGCGGCTGATAGACCGTGCCCTTGTAGCCGTTGAACGTAATGTCATCGGTGCTGGCAGAGTACTTGACCTCGTAATACTTGCCGTCGATATTGAGCGTGCTCGTGCGCGGCATCTGCAGGTCGGCGGTCAAGCCGTCCTTGTTGGCGACCGCGTCGGTGCCGGAGTACTTGATGTTGTCGTAGGTAAAGGCCGCATCGACCTTTGCCTGCAGCGCCTTCTTGTCGGCGGCGACCTTCTCGGGATCACCCTTGACGGTCACCGTGAAGTCGTGCGCGCCCTTAACGTCAGACGGGCCACCGCTCACAAACGAAACGGTCGCGGTCAGCGTTACGGTGCGATCGCTCGAAACGCGCGTCACCTTGCCGGTGTAGTCGTCCCAGCCATAACCGGACGGCCAAATGACATCGCCGTCGGAGCTCTTCCAGCTAACCTCGAACTTGCTCTTGGAGCCTGCGCGGTACGGAAGCGTGAGGTTGGACGTAACGGACTCGGCCGAATCGCCCGCAGCGTAACCGATGGCAACCTGCTCGGCGGCATCGTCGAGCATCTGCTGCACACGAGCCTCGTCCCAAGCAACCTGCACCGACTTACTGGGCTGGTAATACTCGGTCTTGCCATCGCGCGACAGCTCAAACACCACATCGGCACTACGCAGACCGTCGATGTTGTAACCGGTGTAGTCGTTGGGATCGATGTAGAAGAACGTCACATCGCCGTTGGTCTTATCCTGGGCGTCGGAGATACCGACCGTAGCCTTGGCGTCCTCGGCCTTAAAGGCAACGCCGCCCTCGGAGACCTTGACGTCAATATCGGTGAAGCCCAAATCGGCAAGCTGCGCCTTCAGCGCGTCATTGACGTTGCCGCCCTTGGCGCTGTAGTCAACAACGATCTGCTTATTGGCATCGTTGAGCTTTTGGACTGCAGCCTCGAGCGAGCCCGCGGCGATAACCTTGTTGGCGGAGACGAGCTCGACCGTCGAGCTGCCGCTCGTGGCGACAGCCTTCAGATACTTGCCCGTGGCTGAAGCCGAAACCGTCGCCTCGGCGCCCGACATATCGGGCAGCAGCGTCCAGTCGGCCGCCGGAGTCTTCGCGTCGTCGGCCGCATACCAGGCAACAGTCGCCTGGTCGGTGACATCGATACCGTTGGTGGCCGAACCGTCGGCGCGCTTGGCCTGCGCCGTCGCCTTGACGCTATCGCCCGAGACGAGATGGGTCGAATCGCTATTGATCTGCGGCGTAGTGGTCACGCGCAGCAGGTTATACTCCCCCGCCGCGGTAACGCTGTCCGACGAAACCCATTCAACCGTGTTGTCGAGAGCGCTCGCCGTAACCTTAATCTTCTTGCCGACAAGCGCATCCGTAAGAGTCAGGCTGCCATCGGTCGTATCGATGCCGTCGGTGAGCTCGGTCCAATCGGCATCGCCCTCGCCCTTGGCATACCACGCCATGGTGAGTTCGGCATCCTCGGGCACGTCCTTGGTCGAGCCCGACCAGCTACCCGGAACCTGCACGCTCGGTGTGATCTTTGAGCCCACGCTGAGCGTAACGTTCTTATCGGCAAGCTCAATGCCCGCCAGCTTGTACTGGCCCTTAAGCGTCACGGGGCCGAGCGGGGCAACGGACTGCGTGCCGCCGTAGGAGCTCTTCTTCTGCGTGCTGGAGACGGTATTTTCGCTCGTCACCTTCACGCGCAGGTACTTGCCAGCATAGGCGGCGTCAACGGTATAGGCGGCCTCGGTAGCACCGGGGATATCGGTATAGGCGGAGTCGTAGCTCGAGCTGCTGTTTGCATACTGCCACTGGTAGGTCACGTTATCGGTGCGGTCGATATAGTGATAGTTGGAGCCGTCCTTTTTGCGCACCTTAGTCTTGAGCGTATCGCCTACGTGCACGCCATTGGTAGCGGGAGAACCCTCGAACTGCACGTCATAGAGCTCCACTTGGCCCGCGACGGAAACGGGACCCACCGCATAGTACGGCTTCTGCTCGCCATAGCCGCCGTTGGCCTTGGCCACGACGTAGTAGCCCTTAAGGGCGGCGGTCACCGTCAGGGTGTTACCGGTCTCACCCTTGATAGGCGTGTCGCACTTGCTTGCGGTGTTCGAGGTGCCCTTATACCACTGCCACGTGACATGCGAATCGGCGGTAACGTCGGTGGAACCCGCCTTGGCGGTCGCCGTAATCGTAGAACCAACCTCGACTTTGCCCGAAGTCGGGCTCATAGTCACGCTCGTAACGTTAATTGAACCGGTAGCCGCAACGAGAGCGCCCGTGTTGTTGGCCATGCTCGAAGAGCCGATCTTCGAGGACACCTTGCACTTGAGGTACTTGCCACCTAAAGCGTCGGTAAGCTCGAGGGTCTCACCCGTGGCACCCGCAATGTCGGTATACGTGCCACTCTTGGTGTCAGAGCTCTGCCACTGATAGTTGAGCTTGCTCGCGTCGACGAACGCGCCGTACGCGCCGCCCTTCTCCTTAGCGCGGGCCTTAGCGGTATCCCCCACCGCAAAGACGCTCGTATCGTCCTTGGTATTGATGATGGACACGGCCGAAATCTCGACCGCACCGGCCTGTTTGACCTTGCTGGAAGTGGTCTTGTTCACCGTGTTGACGCCAGCGTTGGCCTCGACCCTGATGTACTTGCCCTCAAGGTCGTCGCCCACCACGAGCGAAGCACCCGTCTTGCCCTCGATCTTGGTAAAGCCCGAGTACTGCGAGGTGGATGCGGACCACGTGTAGGTAACCTTGGCGTCGGCGGGGGCTTGCTGATAATAGCTTATGTACGGAGTCGCCGTCAGGGTGTCGCCTATGCTCGGCGTGTCGCTACTCAGCTTGACGTTGTTAAGCTCCATCTGCCCGGCACCCAGCACGGGACCGGGGATGTTGTTGGCATTGATACCCGAGCCGGAAGAAACGGACGGACCATAGTAGTCCTTGCCATCAACCGTTACCCTGCAGATGAAGTATTTGCCTTCCATCGCGGCGGTGACGGTGAGCGACTGCTCGTGGCCTACGACCTCGGTGTAGTCGGCGACATTGCTGCTGGCCCTAGTCGTACCGGCGAGCCAGGTGTAAGTCCAAGTGCCGGGATTGGCAACGGGCTCACTCGAAGTGCCGTACCAGTCGTCCTCGACCTCATCGTACATATTTGCCCAAAGCGTCTCACCGGCCTTGAGCGCGCCCGACTTCGTGGAATAGGAGCTGTCCTTATCCTTGGTATCCTGGATGAAGACCTTGGCCTCGCTCGAAAGCGTTGTGGCAGACGC
>CABUDQ010000026.1 GCA_902490365.1 uncultured Collinsella sp.
CGTGTGCCTGCGAGCCGTCCGCCCGCTCGCGCGTCTGGTCCTCCAGATACAACTCGGTCGCGTGCCCGCCAAAACGCACCTTATAGGTTGCCGTACGAATGCCGTGAACCGTCAGGCCAAACCCAGTGGTCGAGACAATCTCGTCAATCGTAAAGCAACGACCGTCGACCCAGCAGACGGTGACCGGCACGACCTGTCCGCCCGCGAGGATGCGAGCCACGACGTCCACATACTGCTTGTGCACGCGCCGAGTTTTGCCATCTGTCTGTCGATATTCCATGCCTCCTATTATCGAACGCATGTTTGCATGTTGTAAAGCGAACAGGTTGTGGTTTTGGGGTGTTGGGGCGCGCGCACGTGTCCTCATGGTGTGTTAGCAAAAAGAACACCCACGGTCAACAGGGCTAATATTCATTTTTAGCGCCAAAAAATTCACTGCTCCCATCAGAACTCGGTAAAGAAACCCGCAGGAGGTGATACGATTTATCATGTTTCTGTAACGTGCCTGCAAACTTCGAGAAAGCCCATATATGGACGTAACGTTCTCAACCTTCCTCGGCCAACTTGTGTCGAACCCAGTCCTTGCCGTCACCGTGATCCTCGCGCTCGGCGCCATCTTCGTCAATGGATGGACCGACGCACCCAACGCCATCGCGACCTGCGTCACTACGCGTTGCATGCCCGCCCGCGCCGCTATTCTCATGAGTGCCGCATTCAACTTCCTTGGCGTGCTCATCATGACGCACTTTAACGCGAGCGTCGCCAACACCATCTCCCATATTGTCGACTTTGGCGGAAACAGCACCATGGCGCTCGCCTGTCTGTGCGCGGCGCTGTTCTCCATCGTCGTCTACGGCGCCACAGCGTCGCGTTTTGGCATCCCCACCTCGCAAAGCCACAGCCTTATCGCCGGCCTGACCGGTGCCGCCATCGCCCTCGGCGGTGCGAGCAGCGTCAACGTCCACGAGTGGATGAAGGTCATCTACGGCCTGGCGCTCTCCATCGGTCTGGGCTTTGTCATGGGCTGGGTCCTGTGCAAGCTCGTCTCGATTCTTTTCGCCGCCGCCAACAGGCGACGTGCCAATGTCTTCTTTAAATACGCTCAGATCGCGAGCGCTGCGGCCATGAGCTTTATGCACGGCGCGCAGGATGGACAGAAGTTCATCGGCGTGCTCTTTTTAGGCGTGGCCTTTGCCAGCGGCCAGACGAGCGTCGGCGATGCCGGCATCCCCATCTGGATTATGCTGCTATGCTCGGCCACCATGGGCATCGGCACCAGCGTGGGCGGCGAGCGCATCATCAAGTCCGTTGGCCAGAGCATGGTCAAGCTCGAAAAGTATCAGGGCTTCTCCGCCGACCTGGCGGGCGCCGCGAACCTGCTGCTTGCCACCCTTACCGGCATCCCCGTGTCCTCCACGCACATCAAGACCTGCGCCATCATGGGCGTCGGTGCCGTCAAACGCCTCTCGGCCATCAACTTCGGCGTCGTCAAGGACATGATGTTCACCTGGTTCTTCACCTTCCCCGCCTGCGGACTCATCAGCTTTGTCATGGCCAAGCTGTTCATGATGTTCATCTAGTCAAACCGAACGTCCATCCGGACCGTAACACCTCGCCCACCCGTCTTCGCCTCGAAAGGACCCACTCATGGCAAAGAAACCCGATTCGTTCTACTTTGACAACTACGTCGCCTGCGCCGACCTTGCCGTCCAGGCCGCCGAGCTGCTCACCAAGATTTTCGAGAACTTCGATCCTGCAAAGATTCACGATATGCTCGACAAGATGCACGCGATCGAGCATGCGGCCGACAAGAAGCACCACGAGCTCGAAGACGCCTTGCTCACCGCCTTTATCACCCCGCTTGAGCGCGAGGACCTGGACCTGATGAGCTGCTCGCTCGACACCGTGCTCGACCGTATCGAGGGCGTCGTGCAGCGCGTCTACTTCACCAACATCCAGAGCATCCATCCCGACGCCATCGTCATCGCCCACAAGGTGACCGACGCCTGCCGCGCCATGAAGGACCTGATGGTCGAGCTGCCTAACTACCGCAAGTCCAAGACGCTGCGCGAGCTCGTCATCCAGATCAACACCATCGAGTCCGAGGCCGACGAGCTCTATATCAACGCCATGCGTAACCTGCACGTTAACGGCAAGGACCCGCTCGAGGTCATCGCTTGGCGTGACGTGTACGCCTTCCTGGAGTACTGCGCCGACTGCTGCGAGAATGTGGCCGATGTCGTGGATTCGATTGTCATGAAGAACAGTTAATTGGGGGTACATGTCCCACCGGTCGCGGGCCCGGCCACTAATAACCTTTTTCACTCCGGCTGCAAGCAGAGTCGTTCAAAAGGTTATTAGTGGCCGGGCCCGCTCCCTTATGCACCACCATTGGGAACTTTGGCTGATAGATTTAGCGCGATGGGGGTTTGGCTGAAGGGACCTTTGGTATCCGTTCGGACACTTTGGCCCTTGATGAGCGTTTGGCTGATTGCTGCTTTGGGTACTCTTTGGGTTACTTTTGGTTTGTTTGATTTTTAATTTTAGGAGGGCTTGTATGTCTTATTTGGATCTGGCTCGTGGTCGGTATTCTTGTCGCGAGTTTGAGGACCGTTCTGTTGAGCAGGCTGTGGTGGATGCCATTGTTGAGGCTGGGCGTATTGCTCCTTCTGCTTGTAATAATCATCCAGCCCGTGTGATGGTGCTGGATACGCCTGAGCTGTTGGAGAAGGCTGCTGCTTGTCAGCCTCGGTTTGCTCGTGATGGGTCTATCTTTGGAGCTCCGCTTGTCTTCCTTATTTGCAGCGTTACCGATGATGCTTGGGTGCGCCCGTATGACCAGATGAATTCCAGTGAAATCGATACGTCCATCGTGTGCGACCAGATGATGATGGAGGCCACCGAGCAGGGCCTGGGAACGTGCTGGGTATGCCATTTTAAGCCTGAGGTGGCACAGGAGCAGTTCAATCTGCCCAAGTGCGTCTATCCCTATCACATGCTCGTCTGTGGCTATCCCGCCGACCACATCGCCGATCCCGAGCATCGCGAGGCCCGCACTATTCCCCTCTCCAACTTCCTCCTCAAGTAGTTTTAGACATACCTTAAAATCTACCTTTTACCACGCGCCCTTCGCCGAGTTCTGTCCTATCGCATGCAGAGCTCGGCGTTTTGTTTCCCAACCCGTATACAGCCACAAAAAAGGAGCCCGCAGGTGCGAGCTCCTCTTAAGGACACTAGATTGTAGCTCTGATGCTAGTCCAGGTCGTCGGCAGCAAAGTTGTCGATCGGGGCGAAGGGATCGGCCACGGGGACAACCGGGTCAGCGACGGGCAGCGGCTCGGCGGGAACAGTCACCGCAGGAGAAGCGGCAGAACCGACCGGCGTGGAGGCCATGAGGTCGGCCGGGAAGGAGTTCTGGGCATCGTCCATGAAGTGCTGGATGAGCTTGAGGTACTCGGCCTTGAACTCCTCGCGGGAAGCCTTGAGACGATCGATTTCCTCGAGCTCGGCCTGCTTCTCGGTCAGAGCCTGGCGGATAACCTCGCGGGCCTTAGCGTCAGCCTCGTTGCGGATACGCTCAGCGTTCTCGTTGGCATCGTTGACGATGGTCTCAGCGGTCTGCTGGGCAGCGATCAGGGCAGCGGAAATCTGGCGCTCCTGAGCGGAGAAGTCAGGGGCGGGAGCAGCCACGGGGGCGGCAGGAACGGCTTGGGCGGTGGCATCCTGAGCCTGGGCAAGCTGAGCCTGCGCATCGGCAAGCTGCTGCTCGGTAGCAGTCAGGCGACCCTTAAGGTCGACGATCTTAGCGAGCATAGCGTCAACCTCGGAGGACAGCGTCTCCAAGAAGACGTCGACCTCGGCGGGATCGTAGCCACGCTTGGCCTCAGAGAAAGTCTGAGCCTGGATGTCTGCAGGGGTAATAGCCATAACAAGTCTCCTTTTTCATCGCCTCGGCGCTATACGCCCGACGTAAGTTACTAAGTCAGTTCTATACGAGTATACCTATAAGAAGCTGCAGAACCAGCCTCTGCACCAACTGCAACGCAATAATCGCAACGACCGGCGAAAAATCGATACCGCCCATCGGCGGGATGAAACGACGGAACAGGTTGAGCCACGGACCGCACACGCTATCGAGCACCGCAGCAATATCCTGAAGCAAACCACCCTGCTTCATGGGAATCCACGTCATAAAGCAGTAGACGACAATGAGCGTGGAATAGAAGTTGAACAGCGTGTTGACCAGCTGGACGATAGTGTAGATGTTGATGGGAATCTCCTCGTCTTGTCTTTACTTAAGGTAGCCGTCGGCACGAAGCTTCTTGAGATCGGAATCTTTGACCTCGCAGCCGGCGGGCAGCACCATGAACACACGGTCGCCCACCTCCTTGACCGTGGCACCCAGACCGCAGGCAAAGCCGTAAGAGAAGTCCAAGACGCGCTTAGCAACTTCGGTGCGTACGCCCACAAAAATCAGTGCGACAGGCTGCTTGGTGCGAACGCGGCGCACTACGGTCTCCACGTCGTCATAGCTCTCGGGGCGCAGGACATAGGCCGGCAGCTGCGGCGTGGCGTTGATGATATTGCTCGCATAGGCCGAGGCATCGCTCGATGCAGGCGCGGGCGCAGCGGCGGCACGGGCGCGGGTGTTCTCGGCGTAGCTCGACGGCGTGTCATAGGCACCAGGACGATAACCGCTCGCAACGCTGTCCTGCGAGCGCGAAGGCGGGTTATACGTCGTGGCATGACGGGAGTCATCGCCGACAAGCTGACCGGAGCGCGTATACACGGCAACCGACTCAGCTTCACCGCGGCGCGTCTGGCCAAGCAGGCCGTTGCTCGGCTCGTCTTGGGTGTAGAAGCCCTCGCCCGAAGCACCGCTGTAGCCGTTGCCCTGATAACTATCGTCATAGCCGTCATCGTAGCCGTAGTCGTCGTCCTGGCCATAACCCTGGTCGTAACCCTGCTGGCCGCCCAGGTGCATCTTATTTTTAATCTCGTCAAGGAAGCCCATGGTTGTGTCCTCTCGCGGTTTAGTGCAGGCACCCCGATAATCAGTGCGCACTTCAGAGCCTTATTTTACTGCAAACTCCGGGCTAAATACTACCCTGCCCAGGCGAACGAGCGTAGAGCCCTCCTCAAGGGCAGGCTCAAAGTCCTCGCTCATGCCGCAGGAAAGCTCAGGCAGGTTCAAATCGGGATGCGCCGCCTCCAGCTCATCCCTCAGCTCACGAAGCCCCGCAAAGGTGCGGCGTGCCACATCCTTATTCCCCCGGGGCGCCATAGTCATAAGCCCCTGTACGCAAATTCCCTCAAGTTCCGCAAGCTCACCCGCGGCGGCGCGAATCTCATCGGGCGAAAAGCCTCCCTTCGACTCCTCACCACTCACATTGACCTCGATGAGCACACACTGGGGGCCGGCGAGCTCGCCTGCCTCAATCTTGCGGACAGCACGGCTCGAGATCGCCTGCGCCAGATGCAGCGAACCCACCGAGTGAATCAGCTCGGCTGAGCCCAGCACCGCATTGATCTTATTGGTCTGCAGGTTGCCGATCATATCGAAGCGCACCTCGGGCAGCTCCGGATGCTCCGCCAGACCCGTGAGCTTGCGAACCAGCTCCTGCGGGCGGTTCTCGGCAAAATTGCGATACCCCGTCTGGATGGCGGCAACGGTCTCATCGACACCAACGGTCTTGGACACGGCAATGAGGCGCGCGGCGTCGTGGGGGCGGCCCGCGCGATCGAGCGCCGCATAAAAACGTTCCAGAATCTGCTCGCGGCGAGCGCGCATCAAGTCCAAATAGTTATCCATTGCTAATCGCCTCCGCTGACAGCCAAACAAGTAGTCCCATGCTAACGCAAGAGCGCGGCCCCGCATGTGCAAGGCCGCGCTCACTTAGGTATTTACAATCTTTCGACGAACGGGGTCACTTACTCCTCGTCGTCCTCGCCATCGTCCTCGTCCTCAAGATGATCGAGCAGGTAGCGAAGACCCTCGCTGACCTCGTTAGCGGGCACCTTGGCAACGTAGCGAGCGTCGACGGCGGGCCTCATGATAACACCCTCGCCCGAAGGCACGCGCATGCTCTCGAGCTCATCCTCGTCCACACGGGCGATATCGCCGGCGTTCATACGCTGACCAGTCAACAGGAAGGTCAGACGGCAAGCGGCATCGATGGAAATCGAAGCGATGCGATCGAGGTAGCGCGAAACCATGATAGCGCGGCGCAGGTCGTCATAGTTGCTGTCGTCGTCCATAAAGTCGCCCGTATCCATACGGTTAAAGGTGCGGAAGAACTTCTCGTAGGCGGCGTGCACCGGCTCGTCCTCGACGGCCAAGTTGCAGATGATGGACATGTCATTGGTGACGAGCGCAGAAAGCGAAGAGCCCAGCACCTGGTAAACAGCTTCGGCCTCGGCCTCAACCGTACCGACGAGCTCCTGGGGCAGCGAGATGTCGGCCTTGATCATATGACGCGTGGCACGGCAGATCTGACGGACCTTATCGGTCATGCGCTGCAGGTTAAAGTCGACGTAGATGATCGTCTGAAGCAGGCGGAAGTCGGAGGCGACCGGTGACTGCGTGGCGATCAGGTTGTAGCAGACGGCCTCCAGGTTGGCGCAGCGCGCGTCAATCGAAAGCGTGCGTTTCTTGGTCTTGGTGGCGAGCTTGCGGTCGTCGGTCACATAGGCCTTCACGGCATCGTGGAGAGCCAGATCGACGGCCTCATAGATGCTCAGCATCTCGTGACGGGCCTCGACGAGCTGACGGGAAAACAGTTTGCGCATGGTTCACTCCAATCAGTTGGGTGCGGTCATGCAGCCCGCACAGTGAATACGCACCGGACCAGGTCCGACGGCTTGGGACTAGTCGCACCGATCAGCCAAAGCGGCCGGTGATATAGTCTTCCGTCCGCGAGTCCACCGGGCTGGTGAAGATCGCGTCGGTTTGACCATACTCGATGAGCGTGGCGGGCTCGCCGGCAACTTCCTGCAAGAAGAATGCGGTGTAGTCGCTGATACGAGCTGCCTGCTGCATTGAATGCGTGACGATGATGATCGTCATCTCGGGCGCCAGCTCGGCCATCAGATCCTCGACCTTAGAGACGGACGTGGGGTCGATGGCGGAGCAGGGCTCGTCCATCAGAAGAACATCGGGTTGCACCGCAAGCACGCGCGCGATGCACAGACGCTGCTGCTGACCGCCCGAGAGCGCCAAACCATCCTTGTTGAGCTGATTGGATACCTCTTTCCAGAGGTTGGCGCGCTTGAGCGATTCTTCCACGATGTCATCGAGGTCGCTTTTGCTAGTCACGCCCTGTAGACGAGGGCCAAAGGCGACATTCTCGTAGATGGATTTGGGAAACGGGTTGGGCTGCTGAAAGATCATGCCCACGCGACGACGGAGGTCGACCGGGTCGACGCCCTCGGCATAGATATCATTGCCGTCGAGCGTCATGGTGCCCTCGACGCGCGTACCCTCGATCAGATCATTCATGCGGTTGATGCAGCGCAAAAACGTCGACTTGCCGCAGCCCGAAGGGCCAATGAAGGCGGTGATGGCGTTTTTGGCGATGTTGAGGTCGAGCCCCGTCAGCGCATGAAAGTCACCGTACCAAAAGTTGAAATCCTTGGCCGTAATGGCCGCTTGCTCCAGCGTGGGAGCGGACTGATAAACGGACATGGGACTCCTTAACTAGCGACGCTTGCGCGACAGGAAGCGCGCAAACAGGTTGAAGGCAAGAATGATCACCATCAGCAAGAGCGCGGTGCCGTAGGCTGCGTTCATGTTGATGCCGTCGTTGGCAAGCAGGTACAGGTGAACCGTCATGGGGCGGCCGGAATCGAGCGGCGAAATAGGTAGATTGATGGCTTGGCCCATGGTGTAGAGCACCACCGCGGTCTCGCCAATGGCGCGACCGATGGCGAGGACGATGCCCGTGGCAATACGGCCAAAGGCAGAAGGAAGCACAATCTTGGAGACAACCTGCCACTTGGTGGCGCCCAGGCCGTACGCGCCCCAACGGATATAGCGCGGGACGGCGCGAATGGCCTCTTCGGTGGTGCGCATGACGATGGGAAGCATCAAGAGCGCGAGCGCCAGAGCGGCCGAGACCATCGAAAGGCCCAGGCCCATGGCCTCGACAAACAAGGCGTAGCCAAACAGGCCCATAACGATGGAGGGCACCGAGGCCAAAGCGTCAGCAGCGTAGCGAATGAGCTCGACGACCTTGCCCTGCTTGGCGTACTCGGCCAGATAGACGGCTGCCAGCACAGCAATCGGCGTGCAGATAAGCATGGCGAGCGCCGTCACATAGACGGTCGAGACGATCGTGGGCCAAATTCCGCCCTCGGCGTTGACGCCCTGGGGCCAACCGAAGATAAAGTCGAGCGAGATATGCGGCAGGCCGTTAATGACCACATAGGCGATGATAGCGACAAGCACCAGCGTGGTGATGTATGCCGCGGCACGGAACACGCCAAGCATGATCTTGTTGGACAGGTCCTTGTTGATGCGGCCCTTCTTGCCATGGGAAAGGGCACGCTTGATGCGCTCGCGCGACGAGGTCGTATCGACCGTCGTGTCAACGAAATCGGACATAGCCTACCCCCTCTTCTTCTTGGAAATCAGACGGACGATGCCCACCAGCGTGGCGGAGATGATAAACAGGACCACGCCCATGCCGAACAGCGCCGAGCGGTGCAGACCCGAGGAATAGCTCATGTCGAGCGCGATCTGGCTCGTGAGCGTCGAGATGGGGCTCGCAATGCTGTCGGGAATAACCGGGGCGTTACCCACGACCATGAGCACGGCCATGGTCTCGCCGATGGCACGGCCCATACCCAGCACGATGGCATCCACGATACCCAGCTTGGCGGCAGGTAGCACGACCTTATAGATGGTCTGCCACTTAGTAGCACCCATGGCATACGATGCCTCGCGAATACCCATGGGAATGGAATTGAGGGCATCGATGGTGAGCGTGGTGATGGTAGGGACGATCATGATGGCAAGCACGAACCACGCCGTCAGCGCACCAAAACCAAGACCACCGGTCAGTTGCGCGATAAACGGACGGATGATGATCATGCCAAAGAAGCCATAGATGATAGAAGGGATGCCGGCCAACAGGTCAACGGCAGGGCTGATGAGCTTGCGCACGCGCTTGCTGGCGATCTCGACCAGATACACGGCCGTGCCCACGCCTAGGGGCACACCCATGGCGAGCGCACCGACGGTCACCAGACCCGAGCCGGCAAGCAGCGACACGATGCCGTAGTGGCCCTCAGAGGGCGCCCACGTAAAGCTAAAGAAGTCCGCCAGACCGATGTCGGTAAAGACGGGCAGCGCCGAGTACGTGGTAAAGACAAAAATCAGGATGACGGTAACAACCGCCAAGAACGCGCAGGCAAAGAAAATCCACTGCAGCGCCTTCTCCTTGATATAGGTGCTGCGCGATACGAGCGCCAGCTCGCGCTTCTTGGGCGCCTGAGCATTCTGCTCAGTCTGGGAGTTTTCCTGTGCTTCCATGCTACTCACTCCCCTTCTCGTCGTTGGTGACGGGAATAAAGCCCGCCTCGCGAATCTGCTTGTCCATCTTTTCGGACGTCACGTAGTCGATGTAATCCTGCGCCCGCTGCGAAGGCGCACCCTTCACAAAGAAGTAAAGGTCGCGCGAGATGGGATAGCCGCCACTCGCGACCGTCTTCTCGGACGCCTCAACATGATTGACCGAGACGGCCTTGACCGAGGTCTTGGCGTTGAGGCTATCGACGAAGCCCAGCGAAATGTAGCCGATAGCCCCGCGCGAACGAGATACCACGTCGCGCACCTGGCCCGTGCCCGAAAGAACGGCGGAGCGGCGATCGAACGGGGTGCCGTCCATCACGATGGTGCGGAAGGCTTCACGCGTGCCAGACGCCTCATCTCGGTTGATAACCTGAATCCTCAGGTCCTCGCCACCGACTTCTTTCCAGTTGGTGATCTTGCCAGCATAGATATCGCGGAGCTGCTCGGTCGAGAGGTTATCGACGGGGTTGTCTTCGTTCACGATAACCGCGATACCGTCGTGGGCAATGACGATGGGAGTCAGGCCCAGATCCTGTTCGTCGGCATTGAGTCCACGGGAGGAGCTGGCGATATCGGCCGTGCCAGCGCTGACGGCTTCGATGCCAGCGGAAGAGCCCAAACCGGAAACGAGCACGTCGATGCCGGTCTCCTCCTTAAAGCCCTCTGCCGCAATTTCGGCGATAGGAAGGCAGGTCGTGGAGCCGGCCACGGTAATGGAAGAGGTAGAAGATCCCGAAGAACAGGCGCACAGCGTAAGCGTAAGCACAGCGGCGCTCAGGACCGATACGATCTTTCTCATAGCATCACGCCGATCGCAGCATGGCGCCCACAGGTGCCGTCCTCGTTACGGTAGGAATAAAAGCGGTCGTTCTGACGCACAGTCGAAAGCTGGGTATCCACGATATTATCCGCGTCCACACCGGCATCTACCAGCGCCTCACAAATGGCAGCGGAAAGATCGAGCATGCGAGAGGCACTCGCATCGATGCAAGAGAACTCGACGGCAAAGCGATCCATGAGTTCCTGGGATACCTCATATTCGTCAGCCAAGATATGGGGGCCGATATAGGCGGAAACGTCGCTCGCATCGCAGCCGGCAGCATCGCAAAGCGCCTGGCACGCCTTGGCAGAAATACGTGCAATCGTGCCCTTCCAACCGGAGTGCACCACGGCAAATCCGCCAGGGGCCACCAGCACCACGGGAACGCAGTCGGCAAAGCAGAGCAGCACGGGCACGTCATGGGCCGTACAGACGATGGCATCGCAGCCCTCGGCAATCTGCTCGCGAACAGCCTCAAGATCGTCGGCGCCGTTCGAAGTCACCGTAACGATATGGTCACCATGTACCTGATTGGGCACGAGCAGATTATGCTCGCACTCAGTGGCGCCCATCGCTTCGAGCGCTCGACGACGATTTTCTTGAACAGCAAAGGGGTCATCGCCTACATGCGAGCCCAGGTTGAGCGAGGAGTACGCATTTTCAGAAACGCCACCGGTGCGCTCGGTAAAGGCAAAGCGAACATCGGATGTCGCGCCCTCCACCAACGTAACTCCATCATGGTCGACACGCGAAACGTTGTCCGCACGTGCTGCCATACTAAAGCCTCCTAATAACACAAGTACCGCGGCATCGCCGCTACAGCCAGCGTTTATACGGCTGTCATACTTCCCTAAAAGGATACCCGCAGCGGTAGGGACCAAACGTAAAGGGAACGTAAGGAGATTGGAGGCTTTCGTTTACAAACGAGAAACAAAACGGGGTGCATCCAAATGGACACACCCCGTGCAGGTCGTCGAGAAAAACGAACTAGAAGCTACCGCGCTTCAGGAAGTCAGGAAGCTCGAACTGATCGTTGCCGAAGTTAGGAAGCTCGGTGCCACCGACGTTGCGGGTCGGAGCGACCTGAGCCGGGCTGGCGGCAGGAGCGGTGCGCTGCGGCTCGGCGGAGGCAGCGGCCTTGCTCTGAGACTGCTGAGCAGCAAAGAGCTCGTCCTGACGGTTGACGTTGGAGTCGGAGAAGCCCGTAGCAATGACGGTGATACGCACCTGATCGCCCAGGGACTCGTCGACAACGGTACCGAAGATGATGTTGGCCTCGGGGTCGACGGCGTTGGCGACAACGTCGGCGGCGTCGCTGATCTCCTGGATGCCCAGGTCCTTGGAACCGGCGATGGAGAGCAGCACGCGCGTGGCACCATCGATGGAGCTCTCGAGCAGCGGGCTGGAGATGGCCTGCTGGGCAGCGTCGACGGCACGGGTATCCCCAGAAGAGGTACCGATACCCATCATGGCGGTACCGGCCTGCTTCATGATGGTCTTAACATCGGCGAAGTCCAGGTTGATGATACCGGGGACGGTGATAAGGTCCGTGATGCCCTGGGTGCCCTGGGAAAGGACGCCATCGGCAATCGCGAAGGCCTCGAGCATGGTGGTCTTCTTCTCGGCGATGTCGAGCAGCTTATCGTTAGGGATGACGATCATGGTGTCGACGCAATCGGAGAGGGTCTTGATGCCCTCCTCGGCGCTCTTCTTGCGCTTGCGGCCCTCGAAGGTGAAGGGCTTGGTCACGACGGCGACGGTCAGTGCGCCGACCTCGTTCATCGCGATATCAGCAACGATGGGAGCAGCGCCGGTACCGGTGCCACCGCCCTCACCGCAGGTGATAAACACCATGTCGGCGCCAGCGAGCGCCTCGGCAATGTCGTCACGGGACTCATCGGCAGCCTTGCGGCCAACCTCGGGGTTGGCGCCGGCGCCCAGGCCGCGGGTAAGGTCGGTGCCGATGTGCACCTTGATATCGGCATCAGAGATCGCGAGTGCCTGGGCGTCGGTGTTGATGGCAACAAACTCGACGCCGCGGATGCCCTCTTCGATCATTCGATTGACCGCGTTGGTACCGCCGCCGCCGACGCCGACCACCTTAATGACGGCAAGGTAGTTGTTGATCTCTGTCTCGTGCATGTCGGTCCTCCGAACAAAGGTTATAGCCATAGCATGGGTCGACCCCTGCGCACATTAACCTTCAGGTTGAAAGTAAATGCAAAGGTAAACCGTATTATGTTTGCACATTATGAACGTATCAGTCAAATAATTGACCGTGAAAACCAAACAAACCAGATAAACGGCGTGGTATGGCCCCTCAACAAAGCATCAACCAGCGCTACGAGGTCGGAGCATTCCTAAATGTGTAGTTGCCTGGAGAGCGCACATTGATATACGTTACGCCCTCTACCTGCGAAAGCAACTTGGTGACTACGCGTTCCTTCTTGGCGATATCGTCCGAATCGCCCAGCGACACCTCAATGCCGTTATTGAGGTTTGCCGAGATGGCTTCGACCGAAGGCGTGGAGATATCCTTGACTTGTCCCAAGAACTCGCTCGAAAAACCACGCACATAATCCAGGCCGGCCTTAACGGCCTTGGAGTTCACCGCCTGGCCGGAAACCGGAGCGACATCCGCCGAGACATCAGTCAACAACACCGCGCCATAATGCTTGGCGAGCGCCAGCGCGGCATCGATTCCGGTCAAGGTATTTGAGCCCTGCCCTGTCGTGATGACGTTGCCCTGGTCGTCCACTTCGACCGACGTCGACAGCGGGGCGATCCAGGTGTCATCGTCTCCGATAGCCCAGGCAAGGTCATCGGAGCTGATATACGCAATGGCGATAACTTTACGCTCCGTCGGCGTGATGATAAGCGTATGGGGAAACTGGCGCTGGACATCCACGCCCGAAACCCACGGGTTCTGCTTGAGATCCTCGGTAATCTGGTCGGGATCGACGTTAAAAAGCGACGTTCCCTCGGGCAAGTCGATCAGCTGGATAGCATCGTGCTTCGTCACATGCTCGCTGCCTTGAATCTGAATATCAGTGGCAGTAAACAGTCCAGAGTTGATCACCACGGTGGCAACGACGACGAGCACGGCCAAGACGGCCAGAACGCCGCCCACGATTTTGCCTTTGCCTGTAACGACAGAAGCGGCGTCTGATGTTTTATTTGCCATCGCTCCAAGTGAAGATAACGGGTTGAAACCTTTTTTACTCGAAGGCTTCTTGGCGGTAGCCGGCACCGATGTCAGCGAGCGCGGTTTCGATGCGCCCAGCGTGCGACCTGGACGCGCCGCTTTAGTTCCCGTCGAGGGCTTGGGAGCTGCCATGGGACGGGCAGGCTTGGCGCCCATAACAGGCTTTGACGTCGTCGAGGGACGCGAGGACTTTTTTGCGGCCGGACGATTACCGAGCTGCGAGCCGACGACCGGACGACTGGTCTGTCGAGCATGCCCGACAGACTTAGAGTGCGCGACGGTATTGCGTTGAGGTTTGGCAGGCGCGCCGGAACGCCCTCCGGCGCGGCGGAAGGTGGGTTTCGATGCTCTAGAAGCCGAGGAATTTAACTTCCGGTCTGAGCTCGATGCCATACGCCTCCCTCACCTTTCCGTGCACATGTCTAATAACCGCGGCAACGTCATCGGCCGAGGCAGTTCCGTTATTAACGATAAAATTAGCGTGAACGGGCGAAACTTCCGCGCCGCCAATCGAAAAACCCTTTAATCCACAATCCTCGATAAGCTTGCCCACACTCGCATCGGGCGGGTTGCGAAAGACAGACCCGCAGGATGCGCGACCCATGGGCTGCGTACGCTTGCGCCTTGTAAGGTACCGCTCCATGCGCTCGCGAATGTCGGCCTTGGGCGCCGGTTTAAGCTTGAACACGCACTCGAGGATGATCTCATTGCGGGGAAGGCTACATTCGCGGTAGTCCCAAGTGATCTCGGACCCCGCATAATGCTTGATACCGGATGCCGGGTCAAACGTTACGACATCCTCAACCAGCGAGCCAATCCACTCGGTCCGTGTGCCGGCATTCATGGATATCGCACCGCCGACCGAACCAGGAATGCCAACGGCAAACTCAAGGCCCGAGAGGCTACGCGACAGGGCATCGTTGACCAGGCGCGCAAACATCACGCCCGCACCGACCGTCAGCGTACAACCGTCATCGGCAACAACCGTGCGCTGAAACTCACGTCCGAGCGAAATGACGGCACCGCGATAACCGCCATCGGCAACCAGCAGATTGGAGCCCTTGCCGATGATGACCCACGGCACCTGCTCGCGATCGAGCACCGCCACGGCGCGGCGGAGGGCATGATAGCTATGGCACGTCACAAAGAGGTCGGCCTTGCCGCCGATACGATAGCTCGTATGACGCGCAAGGCGCTCGTCCTCGATCACATCCGTGTCGATCATGCCCGAGAGCGCCATGACGGCGTTAAACAGACCCATTAGACTTAAGCGTCTTTCTTGGCAGTCAGATACTCAATGAACTCGGGACCGACGGTCGTAACGTCGCCGGCACCCATGGTGAGCAGCAGGTCGCCCTCGCCCACCATCTGCTCGAGCTCCTGATTGAGCTCAAGACGGCTGGAGCAGTACACGACCTCCTTGCCAGGATGCTTGGCGCGCACGGTATCGGCGAGCATCTTAGAGGTGACACCCGGAATGGGCATCTCGCCAGCCGAGAACACATCAATCAGCAGCAGTTTATCGGCATTGGCAAATGCATCGGCAAAGTCGTCGCACAGGGCCTGCAGGCGCGAATAGCGGTGCGGCTGGAACACGACACCGACGTGCTTGTAGCCCAGCGAGGAAGCGGCAGCAAGCGTCGCCTTGATCTCGGTGGGGTGATGGCCGTAATCATCGACCACGGTGATGCCATCGATATCGCCCACGTGGGTAAAGCGACGGCGGACGCCCTCAAAGCTCGAGAGCGCCTTGGCGGCGGCGTCGATGTCAAGGCCCAGGACATGGGCGACGGTGAGCACCGCCGTGGCGTTGAGCATGTTGTGGCGACCGGGGTTGCTCTTGATCTCCACAGCGTGCTCAGTGCCGTCCTCAAAGCGAACGATAAAGTCACTCTGGATGCCCTTGACATCCGGGTGCACGCAGACGATGTCGTTGCTCTCGGCAAAGCCGTAGGAAAGCACGTGACGGCCCGTCGACTTGGCGAGCTCGACCAGATGCGGGTCCTCGCCGCAGACGATGACGGTGCCGTCCTCGCCCACCAGGCTCATGAATTTGGCGAAAGTTGCCTCGATCTCCTCGATACCCGAGTAGTGATCGAGGTGGTCGGCCTCGACGTTGGTCACAATGACCACGTTGGGGTTCAGGAACAGGAAGGAGCTGTCGGACTCGTCGGCCTCGGCGACAAAGTAGTCGCCCGAGCCGTTCTTGCCGTTCGTGTCATAGCCCTCGACGATGCCGCCGATCAAGAAGCTCGGATCCAGACCCATGCGGTCGAGCATGGTGGCGCACATCGAAGACGTGGTGGTCTTGCCATGCGTGCCGGCAACAGCGACGGTGGTGTAGCCGTGGCCCAAAGCAGAGAGCATCTTGGCACGGGGCCACACGGGAATACCCAGCTCGCGAGCGCGCACGAGTTCAGGGTTGGACTCCGGAATAGCGGTGGACACAACAACCACGTCGGGCTTGACCTCGTCGATCGTGGCGGCCTCATGGCCCACATGCACCTTCACACCAGCGCGGGTAAGCTGGCGGATATAACGTGACGTCTTAAGGTCGGAGCCGGTAACGGCATAACCGCGCTCGTGCAGAACGAGGGCGATGCCGCTCATGCCGGCGCCGCCGATACCGATAAAGTGGGCGCTCTTAAACTCGGGCGCGGAGGTTGCAGTCTGGGAATCAGCCATGTGCTCGTGTACTCCTTGCGTAAACACTGCCTGTAACCCGTTAACTGTACCGCACCTACCGCATCAGCGCGAGGGCGACCGACGATATCCCGTCTAACTAACGCAAACCCTCTACCGCATCCGCCAGAAGAGCGGCGGCCCTATCCTGAGCCAGACCACGCGCCGCCTGACGCATGGCGTCGCGTGCCGCCGCGTCATCGACCAGGTGCAGCAGCTCATCGGCAAAGGCAGAACCGTCGATATCGGCATCGGCACAGAGCACGCCGGCCCCGGCGTCGACCAGATAACGGGCATTGGTGGTTTGGTGGTCGGCCGTCGCATGCGGATACGGCACGAGCACCGAGGGCACGGCGAGCGCAGCGATCTCGGCCACGCTCGATGCGCCCGAACGCGAGAGCACCAAATCGGCAGCAGCCAGCATATCGCCCATGTTGTCGATGTAAGGCAGGACGCGGTAACGCTTCGCCTCCTCGGGCGTCAGCGCCAAAGCGCGCTCGGTCTCCTCAAAGCCGTCGGCACCCGTCGAATGCAACACATAGAGGTTCTTGCGCGAAAGCAGCTCGTTTTTGAGCGAAACCACGCGCTCGTTGAGGTGCTGGGCGCCAAGTGAACCGCCAAAGACGAGCAGCAGCGTCGCGTCCTCGGGAACGCCAAGTGCCTTGCGGCCGCGAGCGCGATCGCCCTCGATCACCGAGCGACGTACAGGGTTGCCGGTCATGAGCACGTGGTCAGGGTCACCTTCGCGCTCAAAGACCGAGCGCGCTGCCGGCACCGAGATGCACACGCGGGCGGCGTGGGAGTTCATCATCTTGTTGGCCAGGCCCGGAACAGAGTTCTGCTCGTGCAGCAGATACGGAACGCCTGCGCCCTTGCACCACCCCAGCAGCGGAACCTCGACATAGGCACCAAAACCGATGGCGGCATCGGGCTTGCCGACCTTTGAGAAATGACTGGCGAGCGCACGCTTGGCCTTGTTGACACGCCACAGCGAGGTCAGCGCCGTCCAAGGACGGGAGCGGTCGAAGCCCGTGACCGTAATGGGCACAAAATCAAACCCAGCCTCGGGGACCAGACGACCCTCGAGCTTGCGCGACTGGCCCACGAACACAACGTGGTGGCCACGATCACGCAGCTCTTCGGCCAAGGCGAGCGCGGGGTTGATGTGTCCTGCCGTGCCGCCGGCTGCAATAGCAACGGTCATCTTATCGGTCATGGTAGTCCCTTCGTACACGCGGTCCCTGGTCGTCGGTGCGCAGACGCGCCGACGGGTCCGAGTTCAAATCGATTCGATTATATCCGCCGCCCGCGTTGCGAGAGCAGGGGCGCTGCGGACGACCTTGCGGAGCCGTTCGCGGGCGTGGACGAGCTGCCGGCTCGGTCGCAGAGCCATCCAGGACGGTAAAACCGTTACGCGAAGATCGCTCACCGCGCACGTGGGGCACGCCGGCGGTACTCTCATCCATAACGGCAAAGCTCTCGCGGCGACGGTCGTACTCATCGCGACGGGCGCTCTCGTACGAAACGCGCAGGATCAACCCGGCAAGCATGAGCGACACGATAATCGACGAACCGCCGTAGCTAATAAACGGCAACGGTTTGCCCGTCATGGGAAACACGTTGAGGATGCCAAGCGCGTTAATCAAAAACTGCACCGCGAGAATGACCGCGGAGCCAGACGCCATGAGCGCGCCCCGACGATCGGTCGCCTGCTCGGCAATGCGAAACGCCGAGTAGATCAGCATCGCAAACACCAAGAAGAACAGCACGGTTCCGACAAAACCGACTTCCTCGCCAATGATGGCCAGGATGTAGTCATTGTGCGCCTCGGGCAGATACGAGTACTTCATGGTTGAGTTGCCGATGCCACGGCCGAACAGACCGCCCGAGGCAAAGGCCATGATGGCAAGCGTGGCCTGATAGCCGTCACCATACTCGTCGGCCCAAGGGTTCAAGGCAACCTGAATACGCACCATACGGTACGGCTCTGCGACAAGCGCAATCACGATCACGAGAATGCCGAAGATTAGCACGCCGATGATAAATCTGGGGTCGAGACCCGCAAACAACGCCATGCACATAAGGGTCAACAGGATGATCAGGACAGTACCGAAATCGGGCTGGATAAAGATCAGAAAGAGCGAAATACCCAGGTAGATGCCCATCTTGCGAAGGAATTCGTTGATGTTGCCACCGGGCGAAAAGAAGCGGTCGAGCATGATGGCCGAATACGCAATGGCAAATGGCTTTAAAAACTCGGAAGGCTGGAACTGAATACCGGAGATGTTGAGCCAGCGCGTGGCGCCACGGCTGCCGCTGCCCACCAAGAACACCAGAAGCAGTAGCCCTATCATGCCCATGAGGAAGATCCTGAGCACGTCTTCCCCAAACCAACTGTCCGGCAAAACGCGCACGATGGCAACCATAGCCAACACGCCAACTCCGGCAAACGCGGCCTGTCGAAACAGGAAAAACGTCGCCGAACCATTCTCGTGCAGCGCCTCGACCGAAGATGCCGAGTACACCATCAGCAAGCCAAAGCAAACCAAGCTAAACAGGCAAGCCATAAATATCAAACGGGGGCGCATGATGCGGGCGGGGACGCCGGCAATATAGCGCTCACTGAACGTCTGCCCGCCGCGTCCGGAACGCGGTGTGCTGCGCTGCGAGGAAGCACGGTCCGAGTCGGGCCTCCTCATATTCTGTCGGGGGCTCTCCTCTCTCACCGGCAACCCCTATTCCGTTTGCGATTTCGCCGCAGCGGCAAGCTGCGCCACATAGTCCTTAAACACGCGACCGCGCTCCTCGTAGCCCGAGAACTCGTCGAACGAAGAGCAAGCGGGCGAAAGCAGGATTACGTCGCCGCGGCTCGAGAGCGAGCGGGCAACGTCAACGGCATCGCGCAGATCATCGGCCTGGGCGATATCCACGTCACCATCGACATCGGCCTCATCCATAGCGGCGGTAAAGCGCTCGCGCGCATCGCCAAAGCAAACGACCGAGCGTACGTTATCCATAACAACGCGCGCGAAGTCCGCGAGCGGCGTGCCCTTATCGTGGCCCCCGAGCAGCAAGATCACGTCGTCATCGGGAAATGCCGTCAGGGCCTTCTCGACCGCATCGGTGTTGGTCGCCTTGGAATCGTTGACGTAGCGCACGCCGTCAATCTCGCCACACGGCTCCACGCGGTGCTCGAGCGGCTGGAACGAGGCCAGGCCGCGGCAGACACCATCGACATCGGCACCGACTGCCAGGGCAGCCGTGGCAGCGCACAGGGCATTGATAACATTGTGATGGCCCGAGATCTTGAGCTCGGATGTAGCGATGAGCGGGGTCTCGACGCCCTTCAGGCACACGATCATCTTGCCATCGCGCACAAAGGCGGCGTCCTCGCCCTCAGGCTCGTCAAAAGCGACCTTGCAGATGCGGCGACCCGGCGTATAGATGCACTCATCGAACTCGTGAATGCCGGCGTCTTCGACGTCGACAACCACCAGATCGTCATCGATCATATTGTCAAACAGTTTGATCTTGGCAAGCGCATAGTTCTTATGGCTCTTATGCCAGCCCAAGTGGTCGGGAGTGATGTTGAGCAGCACCGCCACGCGGGGGTGGAGCTCGGTGGTCGTAGCAATCTGATAGCTCGAGAGCTCAGCCACAAACCACTCGTTGCGGGCTCGGCCGTCAATCTCGTTGACCGGCGGCTCGCCGATGTTGCCGACAGCTACGCTGGCCTCGCCGGCAGCCTTGAGCAGATAATCGGTCAGCGACGTGGTGGTCGTCTTGCCGTTGGTGCCCGTGATGGCAATCCAGTTATCGGGCGACAGGCGATAGGCAAACTCGGGCTCACCCATAATCTGGGCGGCATGCTCGCGCCCGGCCTTAAAGAAGCCCGAGAACTCCGAGATGCCCGGGCACGTCACGCATACGTCATAGGCGCCCTCGACCTGTTCGGTCCCATAGACAAACGACGCACCAGCAACCTCGAGCGCACGCGTGGCGTCATTGGGCTCAGAGGTGCCGCCGCCATACACGGTAACGGCGCTTACGCGCTCGGGATGTGCCAGCGCCCAGCGGGCGACATCGAGACCGGATTTGCCCTGACCCAAAACGAGCAGGCTAAAGACATCAGCAAGAGGCATGAAAGACCACTATCCCAACTGGAAGAACAGAGCAAGGCCAACGGCACCAAAGGCCGCAGCGATAATCCAAAAACGGATGACGACCTTGGTCTCGGCCCAGCCCTTCTTTTCGAAATGATGATGGATGGGCGCCATAAGGAAGACGCGCTTGTGCGTAAAATGGAAGTTGACAACCTGAATCATGACCGACAGGGTCTCAACGATAAACAGGCCGCCGATGATGAGGGAGACGACCTCGGTGTTGGTCATGATGGACGTGCAGGCAAACGCGGCGCCCAGAGCAAGCGAGCCGGTATCGCCCATAAAGATGCTCGCCGGATAGCAGTTGAACCACAGAAAGCCCAAGCAGGCACCGGCACACGCGGTACAGAAGATGGACAGGTTCACGTCTCCGTGCAAAAACGCCATGGCAGCCATGGCGAGCATGGCGATCATGGAGGTGCCGCCAGCAAGGCCGTCAAGGCCATCGGTCAGGTTCACGGCATTAGAAAGACCGGCAATCATCAGCCAGCAAAAGACAATATAGAGCCACGGGAACGAATAGCCGCAGATGGTGGTCGAAAGCACGCCAAGGTCGATCGTCAACCCACCGGGAAAACGAATCTCGGGGGCGACGCCGCACCAGTTGACGGCAAGTACCGTAAAGGTGACACAGATAATGGTTAGGCCGATCATCTTGGCATGAGGCGTCAGACCGAGCGAGCGCCCATGCGTAACGGAGGTCAGGTCGTCGATCAGACCCAGCACGCCGGTCGCCAGCGTGGCGAGCAGCACGAGCACGAGCTCGGTGGTGAGCTTGCCCATCAGCAGGCAGGTCAGCGAGATCGCGATGAGGATGACAACGCCACCCATGGTGGGCGTTCCCTGCTTAACCAAATGACGCTTGGGGCCGTCGGCACGAACCTGCTGGCCGATACCCTCGACCTTGAGCAGCTTGATCCACCACGGCATGAGCAGCAGCGCAATGGCGGCGGCGATGCCAAGCCCCAAAAAAGCCTGATACGTTGGATACGAGGGATTGCCGAACATGGGCTAGCACACACCTTCCACAAAGCGGTCGAGCTCAACAAAGCGGGAACCCTTGACCAGTACAACATCATGTTTTTCAAGCGCGCCGCCCATGCGGTCGAGCACCTGCTGATAATCGGAGAACACCTGGATGCGGTCCTCGTCCATACCCATCATGCGCGCTGCATCGGCCATGAGCTGGGCCAGCTCACCACCCACGCACGCCAGCATGTCGAGCTTCTTGGCGGCAGCATAGGCGCCTACAAGCTCATGCATGCGAGGAGCCTCATCGCCCATCTCGCCCATCTCGCCCAGGATCGCCATGCGAGACCCCCTGCACGAAAGCGAGCACAGTAGATCGAGGCCGGCAGCCATCGATTCGGCGCTGGCGTTATAGGAATCGTCAATGACGCGGGCACCGCTCTTGGCGCGCTTGATCTCCTGGCGGTGACCGGTAATCGTGAGGCCCCTAAAGGCAGCATCGATCTGCTCGGGCGTCACGCCCAGGCGATAGGCAACCGCGGCGGCCTTAACGGCATTTGGAACGGACTGCACGCCGGGGATAGCAAGCATGGTATCGATTGTCTCGCCCTGACCAAAATCGAGCGTAAAGACCGGACGGCCCTCGTCATCAACTCGAACGTCGCGGGCGCGGACCTCATCATCGTCCGAGACGCCGGCCAGCATCACATCGATACCAGCAGGCTGGGCGAACGTATCGCGAATGAACGGCGTAAAGTCGTCCTCGCCGCCCAAAACCAGCAGCGGCAAGAAGTCGCCGGCGGCGCACATACCCTGGACAATCTCGGCCTTAGCGCGGGCGATGTTCTCGCGGCTGCCCAAAATGCCGATGTGAGAGGTGCCGATCTTGCTCACGATGGCAAGGTTGGGATTGGCGGACTGGGACAGGCGCTCAATCTCGTGGAAATGGTTCATGCCCATCTCGAGCACCAGGACCTCGGTATCGGCCGGAGCGGAAAGCACCGTGAGCGGCATGCCGATCAGGTTATTGAAATTGCCCTTGGTGGCCCAGACACGATAGCGCTTGGCGAGCACAGCGGCGAGCACGTCCTTGGTCGTCGTCTTGCCGATGGAACCGGTAATACCAACGACCAGGCAGCCAAGCTCAAGGCGATACGCGTGCGCCAAACGCAGCAGAAACTCCTCGGGATCATCGGTCAGCAAGATGGCACAGCCCCTGTCCTGCGCCAGCGAGACCAGCTCGGCCTCGGGCTCGCGCGTCATCACGACGGCGCCGGCACCCAACTGGACGGCACGGGAAGCAAAATCATTGCCGTCGACGTTTTCACCGGGAAAGGCGACGAAAATCGTCCCTTCCTCGACCTGGCGCGAGTCGATAACACACCCGCGGCATACCCGATCGGCTTCTCCCGTCACGGTTCGGGCCCCTGTTGCGGCCGCGAGGTTGTTGACGGCGATCTCTATCATTGCAGCTCCCCTGTAAACCTAATAATGCTATCGGCGTATTGTATCCCAGCGCCGCGCATGCGTGGTGCAGGGCATGTGAACACCCCTCATATGGGACAACAAACCACGCCCCAAAGATTGTAACCCCCTACCTCGTGTGTGGGATACCCAACACGTCGAGCGCGTTGGCCATAATGGACTGGAACGGCACTGCAGCGGCATCTGAGCCGCTCGGCGTTCCGTCGAGCGTGATATAGCACAGCACCTTGGGCGATTGTGCCGGTGCAAAGCCCATAAAGGACGACATGTAGTTCTCCTTGAGGTAGCCGCCGTTCTCGTCGGCTCGTTCGGCCGTACCGGTCTTACCCGCCACGTCATAGCCGTCGACCGCGCCGCCAACGCCCGTTCCCTCGGACACGACCGTCTGCATGCACGATGTCACCTGGGATGCAGCATCCTCAGAAATCGCGCGCTCGCCCTCGCCCCAGTCCTTCTCGTCGCCTTTGCTGGACTTATAGAAGTGCGGGGTCATCATCACGCCGCCGTTGGCGATGCCGCCCACGGCACGTGCGATCTCAATCGGAGAGACAGACAACGCCTGTCCAAAGCTCATCGAGCCAAGCGTGGCGCCGTCATACTGGTCACGCTCCTTGACGATGCCCAGGCTCTCGCCCGGAAAATCGACACCAGAGCTGTGGCCTATGCCCCACTTGTCCACATAGGCGGCAAAGTCGTCGGCACCGATCTTGCGCCCCACCAGGACAAAGCCCACGTTGGACGAACGGCGCATCATCTCGCGCACATCCATGGTCATGGCATAGTCGCGCTTGTCGGCATCGGTGACGGTATCGTCACCCACCTTGATGCTCGCCGGCACCTCAAACGACGTACTCGATCGCACGACGCCCAAGTCGAAGCCGGCGCCCGCCACGAGCGTCTTAAAGACCGAGCCGGGCTCGTAGGCGTCGGTGACCAGGCGCAAGTTCATATCCTCGGTCTTGGCGTTTTCCAGATCGGTCTGGTCGTAAGTCGGATACGAGCAGGCTGCCAAGATCTCGCCTGTCGTAGGATCGGTGACCAGCGCCGAGCCGTTCTTGGCCTTAGTCTTCTCAACTGCCTCTGCCAGGGCATCCTCGGCCGCACGCTGGATATTGACGTCGAGCGTCGTCACGATATCAACGCCGTCGACCGCAGCCACCTTTTTATAGGCACCGCCCGCGATATAGCTGCCGTCCCTCGCGCGCTCGCGCACAAGAGAACCGTTCGTACCGGTCAGAAGCTTGTTGTATTGCTTCTCGAGACCCGTCAAGCCGTCGTTGTCTACATTCACTACACCCAGCACCTGCGATGCCAGATTGCCGTATGGATATACGCGCTTCATGGCCTGCTCAAAAAGCACGCCGGGCAGGTTCTTCTTCTCCAGCGCCGCAGCATCGTCTTCGTCCACCTGGCGCTTGATATACACCCAGGTGCCATCGGACTCGACGAGCTTGCGGCAGGTCTTTTTATCGATCCCAGTTGCCTTGACCAGCGCCGACACCGTCTTGTCGACATCCTCGACAAGCTGCGGGTTCACGGCGATGTTGCGACATTCGACCGACGACGCTAGCACGTTACCGTTGCGGTCGTAGATGGTGCCGCGTTTGGCATAGAGGGTCTGCGCAAGCAGGCGGCGCGCATCGGCACGCTCGCGCAGTTTATCGGCTTCAACAATTTGATAGTCGGCAAGGCGAAAGACGCCCAAGCCCAAGCCAAACCCAATGAATCCCATGACGGCTTTGCGGCGAGGCAGAGGCGCGCCTGTGAGCCATTCGGTCGACGAACTCTTGCGCGACCTGTTGTTATGCACTTGAAGGCCGCCCGAGCCGCGAAGTCGCGACGCCGGGTCGTTGCCACGGGACTGCCCGGCGTTGTAAGATTGCCGACCCGTTCCTTGATAACCAGAACGTCCCCGCGACGAGGGACGTCCAGAACCGCGGCCCCCATCGGATCCGCGGCGATAGTCATTTGTCATACTCAGCTACCGTCTTGCTACTGAGCGGTCGCGGTCGCGTTGGCGCCCGCGGCTGCATCTTGCGAAAAGTCAAGTGTAACGCTCTCGCTGGGCTCCACCATGCCATAAGCGCCCGCAAGGTCGCGAATGCGCGTGTCGGCGCCATAGACCGAATGCATGACCTCCAGGTCGGAGCTCTCATCGGTCGCCTTTTCGAGCGTGTTGGTAAGCTCGGCGTTGCTGTTGAGCACCTGGGCCGTAACGCCGGCGAGCGCCACGCGGGCGACGCCGATCGTCATGAAGATAGCCGCAATGATGCAAAACGTTTTAAGAACGCTCATGAAAACCGGGCTTACCGCCTGGTTTGCCTGACGGCCCGCGCCCGTGTAGACATCAAAGCGCGGCGTGCGCTGCTCACGGGGAGCAACGGGGGCCTGCGGCGTCTCACGATAGGCGGGCATGGCGTTCATATCATAGGCGAGTGCTGCGCTTGAAGTGTTGTAGCCCATGATATGCCGCCTCCCATCCCGAGTACGTTGGTAGTGTGTTTAAGCTTCGTTTATGGTGCGAGCGGGAGGTCCAATATCGCGCGGTCGCGCCTACAGACGCTGCGCCACGCGGATTTTGGCTGATCTCGCCCGAGGGTTGCGCTCAACCTCATCAGGCTGGGCAACCAAGGGTTTGCGGGTGATGACCTTGAGTATCGGCACGTTGCCGCACACGCACACCGGAATCTCCGGCGGACACGTGCACCCCTGGCTCATCTCCTTAAAGTGGTTCTTTACGATACGGTCCTCGAGCGAGTGATACGAGATGACGCAGATACGTCCGCCCGGGTTGAGCCACCTGGTGGCGGCATCAAGCCCTCGTTCGAGCACATCGAGCTCGTGATTGACCTCGATGCGAATGGCCTGGAAACTTTTCTTGGCCGGGTGTCCGCCATGCCGACGAGCGGCAGCCGGGATACCCGCCTTGATGATCTCGACAAATTGGCCGGTGGTTTCGATCGGTTCTTGCTCGCGGCGGCGCACGATCTCGCGCGCGATCTGCGAGGCGAACTTCTCTTCGCCGTAGACGCGTAGAATCCGGGCGAGGTCGTGTTCGTTATAGGTGTTGATGACCTCAGCTGCGTTTAAGGTGTTATTACCCGGATCCATCCGCATGTCCAATGGGGCGTCCTCGTTATACGAAAAGCCCCTGCCAGGGATATCGAGTTGCGGTGACGAAACGCCCAAATCGAACAGGAAGCCATCGACCCCGGGCACCTCGGCCGAGCAAAGCAGCTCGTCCAAGTCGCCGAAGTTGCCCTTCAGCAGCTGGTGCGGAACGCCGGGAACCTCGCGGTCCAGACGGGCGCCAGCGGCCTCGAGGGCCATGTCGTCCTGATCGACGCCGAGCAAAAGGCCCGTCTCCCCCACCTGCGCGGCCATCTTTACCGAATGGCCGGCACCGCCAAGGGTGCAATCGCAGACAACGGAGCCGCTCTTTAGCCGTAGCGACTCAAGCACTTCGCCGAGCATGACAGGTTCATGCCGATATTCTTGTGTCAAGATCCCACGCTCCATCCGTTACCCGCGCCTTGCCCTTACGAGAAGAAGAGGTCCAGCAGGGCCTCATCGTCATCGTCCTCATCGGCCGCGGCGCGATCCCAAACCTCAAGGTGGTCGTAGTTGCCCACAACCGTGACCTCGCGGTCGAGGTTCGCCTGCTTGCGGAGAGACTCGGAAAGACCGATACGACCGGCGCTGTCCACGTCCATCGACGTGGTGCGCTTGTTGATCGCCCTCATGAGCTTCTGGTCGTTAATGTCACGCGGGTTAAAACCCTCGTGGCCCTCACGACCCGCGAAGAGTCCTTCGACCCACTTATCGAAGGCCTCGGCAGAGAACACGTACAGAGCATCGACATCCAGGGCTTTGAACACGCGAACATGCTCTCCAAGCTCCTCGCGAAGGGGTGCAGGCAGGGACAGACGACCTTTTGCATCGAGATTGCGCTCGTATGCACCAGTCATTCCCATGTGCGCCCTCCCCTCGGTTACTCAGATGGCACGTACGCGGGGAACCACCCCGCCTGTCGACGTCATTAATAATATGGGGAACCGCCCCATTTTTCAACACCTTTCCCCACCCCTTCCCCCACCCCGCCCCACCACTCCACCCACCATATATTGCAGAACACCCCCAAGCATATGTTCGAAAACACAATATGTTGTGTTTACAGTAACGGCGGGATGCCACCTGTGGCATCCCGCCGTTCAACCTCAACCTTCAAGTTGACCTTGAGGCGATTTTTGCGTCCCTTTACACGCCGTTCACATCGCCCCCAAACTCCCCCACCCAAGGCACATTCGGCCCACCACCGCGACGACAAGTGGCGAAAAATGGGACGGGCCCCAGATTGCCCATGCGCGCGCAAAAGCACGCTGCGGCAATCTGGGGCCCGTCCCCAAATACCTATAAATATGCAGGCCAGCGATATGTTAACGATGCGCCAGCGGGTGCGCTGCCAGATAGACCTCGGTCAGTTGCGTACGATCGACATGCGTGTAGACCTGCGTGGTCGATATATCGGCATGTCCCAAGATCTCCTGCAGCACACGCAGGTCGGCACCGCCCGCAAGCATGTGGGTGGCAAAGGAGTGGCGCAAGGTATGGGGATGGAGCCCCACCAGCCCCACCTGACGCCCATACCGCTCGCATATCGCATGCACGGCCTGGCGCGACAGGCGACGTCCGTTCTTATTTAAAAAGACCGCCGAGGTCTCGGTTCCGCGAGCATGGGCCGCCAAGCGAGAACGTCCCTCAGTTACATAGAGCGTCAGAGCTCGCGCCGCGCTTCCCACCAGTGGGGACAGGCGTTCCTTTGAGCCCTTACCGCGAACGAGTACAAAGCCATCGTCAATATGGATATCGCCCACATCGAGCCCCACCAACTCACTCACACGCAAACCGCATCCGTAGAGCACTTCCAAGATGGCATGGTCGCGCAGTCCCATCTCGCCCTCGGGAAAGTCTTGATCGAGCAGCGCCGAGACATCCTCCACCGATAGATACTCCGGCAAACGCTCAGCCTTTTTAGGCAGGCGCAGCGCCGCCGTCGGGTTTTGGGCCACGGCCCCATCGCGCACCAAAAAGGCATGCAGGCCCTTCACGGCAGCAAGCGCACGCTCCACCGAGGCGTCGGAATAGCCTCCGTCGCGGCGATCGGCGACAAAGCCCTCCACGATCTGACGGGTCACCTCTTCAAAAGACACAATACCCGCCCGCTCCAGATAGGCGCAGTACGTCGTCAGGTCACGACGATAGGCCGCAATCGTGTTGCGCGCCAAGCCCCGCTCGACCGCGAGGTAATCGAGATACTCCCCCGCCGCCACGGCGAGCGACGAGGGAGTAGCTTCGGTATGTTCCTTATTCGCCGGCACCCTTAGTCCGTAGCGAGGTTCATGGGCGTCACCTGCAGACGGTCGACACCCTCGTGCTGGCCAATCGAAGCGCGTACGAACTCGCGGAACAGCGGCTGCGGGTTGGTCGGGCGGCTCTTGAACTCGGGATGAGCCTGGGTTGCCACATACCACGGATGCACGTCGCGCGGCAGCTCGACCATCTCGACCAGGCGCTCGTCAGGCGACAGACCCGAGATAACCAAACCGGCGTCCTCGAGCTGGTCGCGGAAGGCGTTGTTGAACTCAAAGCGGTGACGGTGACGCTCGTAGACGAGTTCCTCGCCATATGCCTCGCGAGCAAGGGTATCGGCAGCAAGCTTGCACGGATAGGCACCCAGACGCATGGTGCCGCCCTTCTCAGTCACGTCCTCCTGCGAGCTCATCAGGTCGATGACGCTATACGGGCCATCCGGATCGAACTCAGAAGAGCTGGCGCCGGCAAGGCCGACGACATTGCGGGCGAACTCGCACACGGCCACCTGCATACCCAGGCAAATGCCCAGATACGGAATCTTGTGCTCACGGGCAAACTCGGCCGCGAGG
>CABUDQ010000027.1 GCA_902490365.1 uncultured Collinsella sp.
TACGGTGACGACGACCGCGGCAAGCTCGGCTTCCTCGTGTTTGCCGCTGCCGCCCCGGGCTCCATGTTCTTCCTGACGGGCGACTCCACGCTCAACCCGCTCGTTGCGCAGTACAGCGCCGAGGCCGGCGGCATGAGCCCGTCCTTTGTCGACTGGTTCCTGTGCATGAGCGTGCCTATGCTGGTCGCGCTGCTGTGCACCCTGTTCCTGGGCCTCTTCCTCTTTAAGCCCAGCAAGGAGCTCGTCTACGATCGCGAGCAGATCGTGGCCAAGCAGGCCGCGCTCGGCAAGCTCTCCGTCAAGGAGATTCGCACCATCGTGTGGCTTGTCATCGCCATTGCGCTGTGGCTCACCGTCTCGGGCGATTACATCGGCTGGGTCACCCTGGCCATCGGCGTCTCTCTTGCCATGCCCATCATCGGCGAGGTCCTCACCCCCGCCAGCTGGAATGCCGTCGACATCAAGTCCCTCATGTTCCTGACGGCCGCCATGGCCGTGGGCTCCGTGGGCGGTGCCACCGGTATGAACGCCTGGATCGCCGATGTTGTGCTTCCCAGCTCCGTGCCCGAGAACATCTTCCTGTTCGCCCTGCTTGTCGCCGCGCTTTCCATGATCATCCACATGTTCATGGGCTCGGTCATGGCCGTGCTCGGCGTGTGCGTGCCGGCGTTCATCAGCTTTGCGGCCGGCTCCAGCGTGAGCCCGCTCGCCGTGGCGCTCATCGTCTTCACGTCCATCAACATCCACTACATCCTGCCGTTCCATAACCTGCCGATCCTTATCGGCGAGGGCAAGGACGCTGGCGGCTACACCTCCAAAGAGGCTATGCGCATGGGCATTCCCCTCACTGCGGTCGTCTTTATCGTCGTGCTGGTCGAGGCCGCCTGGTTCCACCTCTTTGGCCTGATGTAAGCAGTCGAGTGCTTGGCTGTAATTAGCCGAGTGCTTGAACTGCGAGTGCCCGAGCGCCCCATCTATGAGCGCTGCGGCCCCATTACGTTACCAAGCCGGCGGCACTCCCGCCGCCGGACACTCTCCCGAAAGGAGCACGCTATGTCCACTACCGATGCTTCCCAGATCCACGATCTGCGCTCCGCGCTCGACTTTTTGCGCGAGATGCCCGGCCAGCTGCTCGAGACCGACACCCAGGTCGATCCGGACGCCGAGGTCTCGGGCGTCTATCGCCACGTCGGTGCCGGCGGCACCGTTATGCGTCCGACCAAAGAGGGTCCGGCGATGGTCTTCAACAACGTCAAGGGCTTTGACGATGCCAAGGTCTGCATCGGCATGCTTGCCAGCCGCAAGCGCGTTGCCGCCCTGCTCGACCTGGACGAGGAGCACCTGGGCCTCGAAATCGGCAAGCGCTTCGAGAACCTGATCGCGCCCGAGCGGATCGCCGAGGGTGCGCACGTCGACTGCCAGGAGGTCGTGTACAAGGCGACCGACGAGGGCTTTGACCTGCGCAAGATCGTTCCCGCTCCTACCAACACGCCCGTCGACGGCGGCCCCTACATCACCATGGGCCTCGCCTACGGCACGAGCCACGACGGCTCCCAGTCCGACGTGACCATCCACCGCTTCTCCTGCGTCGACAAGGACAAGCTCGCCATGTGGATCACCCCGGGCAGCCGTCACCTTGGCGCCTTCTTTGACGAGTACTGCCAGCGCGGCGAGGACATGCCCATTTCCATCTCCATCGGCCTGGACCCCGCTGTGTACATGTGCTGCGGCTTCGAGGCTCCCACCACGCCGCTCGGCTTCAACGAGTTGCAAATTGCCGGCGCCCTGCGCGGCCACGCTGTCGAGCTTGCCGACTGCGTCACCGTTCCGCAGAAGTGCATTGCCAATGCCGAGTATGTGCTCGAGGGCTACCTCATGCACGACGAGACCATCAACGAGGATGTCAACGGCCACGGCTACGCCATGCCCGAGTTCCCCGGCTACACCGGCGGCGCCAAGGTCTGCCCGGTGATCAAGATCACCGCCGTCACCACGCGCGTCAACCCCATCATGGAGAGCTGCATCGGCCCTTCGCACGAGCACGTGTCCATGGCCGGTATCCCCACCGAGGCTTCCATCTACAAGATGGTCGAGACCGCTATCCCGGGCCGCCTGCTCAACGTCCACGCTGCTCCCTGCGGCGGCGGCAAGTTCGTTGCCATCATGCAGTTCAAGAAGTCGAGCAAAAATGACGAGGGCCGTCAGCGCAACGCCGCCATGCTCGCCTTCTCGGCATTCTCCGAGCTCAAGCATGTGATCCTGGTTGACGAAGACGTCGACATCTTCGACATGAGCGACGTGATGTGGGCCATGACCACGCGCTTCCAGGCCGACGTGGACCTCATCACCATCCCCGGTTGCCACTGCCACGTGCTCGACCCGTCCAATGACCCCGCGTTCGATCCTTCGATTCGCGAGCACGGCATCGCCTGCAAGGCCATCTTCGACTGCACGGTTCCGTTCGACCTCAAGAAGAACTTCATCCGCTCGCAGTTCATGGAGATCGACATGGACAAGTGGGCCAAGGAGATTGCTTTCTAGTAAGTAGCCCTACCAAGTAGTTAAGGAGTTGTCATGCCTGAGTCTTCTGTCCGTCCCCGTCGCATTGTCGTTGGCGTGTCTGGCGCCAGCGGTGCCGCGCTGGGCCTTGAGTGCCTCGAATGCCTGCGCCAGGCAGGTGCCGAGTCGGCGCTTGTCGTCACGCGCGGGGGAGAGATCACCATCGAGCAGGAGCTCGGCATGACGCTCGACGAGTTTGCGTGCCATGCCGATGTGGTCTACGACAACAAGAACATCGGCGCCGCCATCGCAAGCGGCACCTATCCGGTCGACGGTATGATCGTGGCTCCCTGCTCCATGAAGACGCTCGCCGGCATCGCGAGCGGCTACAGCGACAATCTGTTGCTGCGTGCGGCCGACGTGCAGATGAAAGAGCAGCGCCGCCTGGTGCTCATGGTGCGCGAGACGCCCTTCAGCGCCATTCATGTCGACAACATGGCGCGCCTTGCGCGCGTACCGGGCGTCATGCTCATGCCGCCCATGCTTACGTTTTACAACGGCCCCGCCACGCTCGATGACGCGGTGCATCACATCGCCGCCAAGGCGCTCGAGGCCGTCGGCGTGTCATGTGCAAACTATAAGCGCTGGTCATAGGCGTCTTTAGGGTAGGATACGAGTAGTGTTTGAGCCCGCTGCCCCTGTGGGCGGCGGGCTTTGTGCGCTAAAAGGATGTGCCGGGAGGACTTATGCAGACAGGCATGTATGCGATTAGCGAGATGGCGAGCTTGTTTAACGTTTCGCGCCAAACGCTCATCTACTACGACAAGATCGGTCTGTTTAAACCCGCCGTGGTTAACGAAAAGGGCTACCGTTTCTATTCGCCTACGCAGATCCCGCTCATGCGTCTGATTTGCATGCTTCGCGACCTGGGGCTCGAACTCGACGAGATTGACCGCCTGACCTCGACGTTCGACATTGGCGAGATGACCGATCACCTGCGCTCGCGGGTGCAGGCGCTCGATGAACAGATCGCCGGGCTCAAAGCCGAGCGCGCGAGTGTGCAGGAGCGTCTGAGCTTTTACGACGAGGCGGTTTACTGGCGCGAGCGCGAGGGCAAGCCGGAGCTCAAACAGTTTGAGCGCCGCTACGTGGTCTTTGAGGAGTTCCCGGGCGATATCGAGCGCGGCCGCTCGATGCTTCACCCCACGCTCATGCGGGCGATTCTGCGCATGCGTACGTTGACGGGCACGCGCCCCATGCGCGGCTGGGGTGCCATGCTGCGTCGCGAGGCGCTGCATTCCGACGACCCTATTGCCGGCGCCGGCTCCTTTGCCGTGCTGCCGCGCGGTGCCGAGGAGCTGCTGCCGAGCGATCCCGCCGAGCTGGCAGAGATTGGCATCGAGGTGCTGCCCGAGGGCACATATCTGTGCATGAGCCGCTGGGGCATGCCATACGAGCCCGAGGGCATCCGCGCCATCGTTGCCTGCATGGACGAGCACGCGCTCCAGCCTATCGGCAACGCCTTCGACTTTTGCTACCTCGATACCACGAGCTACGACGAGTCCCACCAAGAGGACTTCTGCTGCATCCAAATCCCCGTAGCCCTCCAGATGTGACAAAGGGACAGTCCCTTTGTCACATTCGCGGCATGGCTGCCGCCCAAACCATCACAACATTCGATGAAAATCTCGAAAACGAGGAAAAGCGTCGAATGTTGTGACGCTTTTCCTGTCTGTGCCGGCGAGCTCCCGTGTCATCTGGGGGTATAAGGCTAGCAAGTGTTTATTTGCGAGGCTTAAGGGGCGCCCCGTATGGATATCGATAACTTTGAATGGTGGTATAGCGAGGGCGAGGCTCCGGACGAAGAGTGGGACGAGCCCGCGCCGTGTGACGTGTCGAGCGACGAGGACGAGACCGGCAACGATGCCGGTGTCGAGCCTGAAGCCGCCTCCGATGCCGCCGAACCCCTAACCTTTGAACAGGCTTGGGCCCAGGCCGAGGCCGACGAGGCGAAGGCCGATGCCACGGCCACGCTCGGCGAGCCGGCTGATATGTCGATCTCGCCGGCAAAGACCCCGCAGCCGCGTCACACTATCGATCCCGACAGCACGGCATCCTTCAGCATTCTCGACGTGCCCTCGCAGGGTGCCCAGGCGCCTGCGCCCACGCATCGCCCCGATCTGGCTCGCGAGGAAGATGCGGGACGTCGCTCTCCGTTTGGCCCCATCCTTATCGCCTTTATGGCCGGCGTTATCGCATGCTCGGTAATTGGAAACGTCTGGAGCCATGTTGAACAACAGCGCAAAGACGCCGCCAAGGTCGAGATGTCTGTCGAGCAATCGCTCAGCCGCACGCGCTCGGTGCATGTATCGGTCGAGGTTAAGGACGGCGCGACGTGGGACACCGCGCGCGGCGACAGCCAGATGCTCGTCCATATCGTGGGTCGCACGCTCAAGGGGCAAGCGATCGACGAGTACCAATACGTCAATTCCGAAGGTGACGGCATCGAGCTCAAGCCCGGCGACTACGAGCTCACGGTCGATGAGCCGCCCGTCGCCACCGACGGCACGCGTTACCGTGCCTCAAAGCGCATGGTTCCGGTGAGTTTTAATTCACAGGCGCCCGATACGGTCGATAGCACGCCGCAGGGCGGGTTTGACCTTTACGCTATTGCTCAATAACTGCACCTGTCGCTCAACCCCGCCGCCAAGAGTGGGACAATAGCCCTCGACACCGTTGTTTACTATTGGAGGAAGTAGCATGTCCACCGTCACTACCATCAAGCGCGGCGGCCTCATCGCGGCCATCGATTCCATGGGCGCCCAGCTCACGAGCCTTGCCCTCAACGGCAACGAGTATCTGTGGCAGGGCGACCCGGCCTTTTGGGGCAAGCATGCGCCTATCCTGTTCCCCATCGTGGGATCGCTGCGCAACAACATGGCGACATCTGCGGCCGGCACCTGCGAGATGCCGCGCCATGGACTCGCTCGCATCGTCGAGCACAAGTTGGTCGAGGTTTCGGAGGATGGCTCCTCGGTAACGTACGAGATCACTGACACGCCCGAGTTGCTCAAGGCGTTCCCGTTCCACTTTAAGCTCAACATGACCTATGCCCTGACCGGCGACGCCACGCTCACGCAGACCTTTGCCGTCACCAACACCGGCGACGTGGCCCTGCCGTTCTCGGTGGGCGGTCATCCTGCATTCAACGTGCCCGCCCCCGGTGCCGAAGACGAGGCGTTCGAGGATTACGAGCTGGCGTTTACCGAGGCTTGGACTAACGAGGCCCCCATCATCACGCCCGACGGTCTTATGACGTTCGAGGGCAGCTACAAGGCTCCCGATAACTCGGACGTGCTGCCCATCACGCACCGCAGCTTCGATAACGATGCCATCATGTTCACCGATGTCCCGGGTTCCACGCTCACGCTGCGCGGCCGCAAGTCGGGCCACGGCGTCAAGATCGACTTTGAGGGCTTTAAGTACATCGGCGTGTGGTCTGCCGCCAACGACGCCCCGTTTGTGGCGCTCGAGCCCTGGACCGGCCACACCACCATGGACACCGAGGACGACGTCTTTGAGCACAAGGTCAACACCATTACCTTGGCACCGGGTGAGACGGACGTTCGCAGCTTTAGCGTTACCCTGCTCTAGAGGTTCCGCCGTTCTAACGAACGACGGACCGGTCGACGCTGCGCGCCGCCCAGAGCGACAATTTGTCATTCAAAAGGCAAGGCATGACCAGAAGGTCTATGCCTTGCCTTTTTCATGCTAACTTGTTCGCTCTGGGTGGCGCCCGCTGGCATTGCCAAAACATCGACGCTCCCAATGACTACCGTGTGTCTATTAATTTTTCGAGCTTGTGCTGCGCTGCTGGTCGCTGGCGTATATCCTGTTAAGTCGTCAGCATACGATTCAACAGGGAAGGCAGATTATGCATTCTCCCCATCAACGCGACGCGCATCCACAGCCGGTATGCAGCCGTCGCATCTTTTTGGGTAGCGCTCTCGCTGCGAGCGCTTCTGTCGTCGCCGGCGCACTTGCCGGCTGCCAGCGTCCCTCCACGCTGGAAGTAGTTCAGTCCACGACGGGCGGCGGTCGCGACGACCTGTCCGATTCTGTGATCGGCAAGGATAAGATCCGCATCGGCATGGAGGCGGCCTACGCCCCGTACAACTGGCAGGTTTCCGAGGCCAGCGAGTTCACGATCCCCATCGACAACGTGCAGGGCGCCTATGCCGATGGCTACGACGTGCAGATCGCCAAGATCGTCTGCAAGGCTCTCGGCGGCGAGCCCGTTGCCGTCAAGCAGAGCTTCTCGGGCCTTATCGACTCGCTCAACAACGGCCAGATTGACCTCATCATCGCCGGCATGAGCGCCACGCCCGAGCGCGAGGAGTCCGTCGGCTTTTCCGACCCGTACTTCATTGGCTACTTTGGCCTGTTCGTAAAAGAGGGCTCGCCCTACCAAAACGCCACCAAGCTCAGCGACTTCAGCGGTGCCACGGTGCTCGGCCAAAAGGACACCATGCTCGATACCGTCATCGACGAGATTCCGGGCGTTGTGCACAAGAACCCGGTCGATTCGGTCCCCACGGTGTTCTCGAATCTGCTGCAGGGCACGTGCGACGCCGTGACCTACAACACTGAGAACGAAAAGGGCTATATGGCCCAAAATCCCGGTATCGTCCCCATCCACTTTGCCGAGGGCGAGGGCTTTAAGCAGGAGGTCACGGCAAATGTCGGTTGCCGCAAGGGCTCGGACAAACTGCTTAAGCTCATCGACAAGACACTCAAGGGCATTAGCCAAGAGGAGCGCGACCAAATGTGGGACGCGTGCCTCGACCGTCAGCCGGCATAGGGAGGCAGCATGAAAGCCATCAACCGTCTGGCCTCCTTTATCAAGGCCGACCACCGTTATGTATACCTGGGCACGAGCGTCATCGCGGCGCTCGGCCTGGCGTTTAGCCAGCGCAACCCCACACCGCTGAGCTTCTTAGCCCCCACCGGTATCTTCCAGGATTGCCTTTGGGCGATTCTTTGGGCCTGGATTGTCGTGTCGGCAGCGGCGCTTGTCACCAAGCTTATGCACTGGAGTGACTATCGCGAAAAGTCGCCGTTCGCATCCGAGCGTTTCCGCCGCGGCGCGCGCCTGGGTAGCTATGTCGTGGTCGCCATTGCGGCGATCTTCTTTATCGACCGCTGCGTCATGTCGTTTATCGACCTGGTGCAGGCGAGCATTGTCTCGGATTCCAACCCCAGCGACTTTTTGTCGAGCCTGGTCTACATGACCTACAAGAGTGGGGACTTCTTTATCCGCGGTATCGAGATCACCATCGCGCTTGCGACCTTCGGTACCGTCATCGCATTCTTCCTGGCGCTGCTCTTTGTGTTCCTGCGTATTCAGACCTTTGACCGCGTGGACAACGACCTGGTGCGCTTCTTTAAGAGTATCGGCCGCGGCTTTGCGACCGTCTACTCCACCATCGTGCGCGGCACGCCCATGATGGTCCAGGGTCTGCTCATCTATTACGCGGGCTTCACCGTTTTGCGCGGCATGGGCTTCGAGACCGCTCAGGCCAACCAGATTTGGAGCACTTTCACCGCCGGCCTCGTTACCATCTCGCTCAACTCCACCGCCTACATGATGGAGGTCCTGCGCGGCGGCATCGAGTCCATCGATCTCGGCCAGGCCGAGGCAGCACGCTCGCTGGGCCTGTCGCAGTGGCAAGCCATGCGCAAAGTCGTGTTCCCCCAGGGCATTAAAAACGCGATCCCGGCGCTCACCAACGAGCTCATCATCAACATCAAGGACTCGTCGGTGCTCTCGGTTATCGGCGTGTTCGACCTCATGTACGCCACCACCACCGTCGCCGGCGTGTACTACCGCCAGATGGAGGTCTACTGCGTGGCGCTCGTGGTCTACCTGATCCTGACGCTCGTGGCGAGCCGCCTGCTCGAGGCCTTTGGCAAAAAGCTCGGCGCCGAGGCTCCGGTCACGCTGCCCAGCTCCAACTAGGCTTAGGACGAGGAGAATCATCATGGCAGATACCGCCACTACCGGCGCTGCGGCCGCCGCGCAGACCAATGAGCCGCTCATCCGCGTCGAGGGCCTGCGCAAGAGCTTCGGCTCGCTCGAGGTGCTCAAGGGCATCGACCTGTCCGTCAATCCCGGCGAGGTCGTCACCATCATCGGCGCCTCGGGCTCGGGTAAGTCGACCTTCCTGCGCTGCCTCAACCTGCTCGAGACCCCGGACGCGGGCCATATCTGGTTCCACGGCCAGGACCTTACGGCCGAGCGCTGCAATATCAACAAGCTGCGTGAGGACATCGGCATGGTGTTCCAGGGCTTTAACCTGTTCAACAACATGGACGTGCTCGACAACTGCACGCTCGCGCCCGTCACGCTCAAAAAGATGAGCAAGGCCGAGGCTGAAAAAATTGCGATGGAGCATCTGACGAGCGTGGGACTCGAAAAGTTCGCGCACGCCGCCGTGGGTCGTCTGTCCGGTGGTCAAAAACAGCGCGTGGCCATCGCTCGTGCCCTATGCATGAATCCGCAGATCATGCTGTTCGACGAGCCGACCTCCGCACTCGACCCCGAGATCGTGGGAGAGGTACTCGAGGTCATGCGCAAGCTCGCTGCCGACGGTATGACCATGGTCGTCGTCACGCACGAGATGGCCTTTGCCCGCACCGTGTCCGACCGCGTGGTCTTTATGGATAAGGGCGTAGTGCTCGAGGACGCCGCGCCGGCAGAGCTCTTTGGCAACCCCAAGCACCAGCGTACCCGCGAGTTCCTCTCGCGTTATCTCGAGGACAAATAACCGACCGCAAGCGCTTATGTGGCAGGGCCGCTCCGGTGGGGCGGCCCTTGTCGTCACAATCGAAAGGATGTCATGGCCGAGGTTTGGCGCTTCTTTGCGCATGAGGATGATTTTGCCGATTTGGACAAGGCCGGCGCATGCGAGCGCCTGGGCCGTGTGCTGTCGTTTCCGACCATTTCGAGCATGGATGCCGAGGCAGTGGACTGGCAGCCGTTCGACGACCTGCGCGCCTATATGCAGCAGGCCTGGCCGCACGTATTTACGGCGGGTAAGATCGAGCTCATCGACCATTCGTTGCTGGTGACGCTTTCCGGCTCCGACCCCGCTCTCAAGCCCGTTGCGCTCATGGGTCACATGGACGTGGTCCCCGTGGTGCCGGGTACCGAGGCAGACTGGACGCACGCTCCCTTTAGCGGACATGTGGACGACGCCTACATTTGGGGTCGCGGCGCCGTCGACATGAAAGACCAAGTCGCAGGCATTCTCGAGGCGGTTGAGTATGTGCTGGCCCACGGCTGGGAGCACGAGCGCACCCTGCTGTTGGCTTTTGGCCAGGACGAGGAAACCACGCAGTTCGGTGCGGGTGCCATCGGCCGCGTGCTCGAGGAGCGCGGTGTTGAGCTCGAGTTCCTGATCGATGAGGGCGACTACCGCATCGTTCCGGCTGCCGAGTACAGCGCGGGCGAGGGCTGGCTTATGCATGCCGATCTTGCGGAGAAGGGCTACGCCGATATCGTGTTGAGGACGCGTAGCGAGGGCGGGCATTCCTCTAACCCCTACGGTGGCACTTCGCTCGAGGTGCTGAGCCGCGCCATCGCCGCGATCTGCGATATCGAGTGGCCGACGCGCGTCACGGACCTGCTTGCCGCACAGCTCGTCGAGCTGGGGCTCTGCACGGCCGACGAGATTGCCTTCAACAAGGACGTCATCGTGCGCGAGTGCCTCGCCAGCAAGAAGCTCTATCCGCTCGTGACCACCACCTGTGCACCGACCCAAATCGAGGGCGGTAGCACCGGTGCTAACGTGATGCCGCAGGATATGTGGGCCAATATCAATTTCCGCATGCTCGAGGGCACGAGCGTGGCCGATGTCGTGGCCCGCTGCCGTGTCGCCGTTGCCGAGGCGGGGCTCGCCGACCGCGTCGAGGTCGAGCTCGGCCCTGGCAGCTCCGACCCCTCGCCGTCTCCACGCATCGGCGGACCGGGACTCGAGACCGTCCGCGTCATCGCCGCCCGCTATTTCCACGATCCAAAGGGGACGGAGGAAAACGGGTCATCAGCGGCGGGCGGAGCTCCTATCGGCATCGTTCCCTCGACCGTGATTGGGGCGACCGATGCTGCCAACTACCAGCGCATTTGCCCCGAGTGCATTCGCTTCTCGGCCTTTGTGGTAGACGATGACGAGTGCGAGCGCGGTGTCCACGGCACCAACGAGCGCATCACCCGCCGCGCCTACCTCCAGGGCGTACGCTTCCTCATCGCTTTGCTTCAAACGCTCTAGAATGTGATAAGGCGACAGTCCCTTTGTTAGCCGTTGGGGGACGCTCTTAAACGACTAGTCGTTAAGGAACGTACCCAACGGCTACGTCCACTCATTCCGTGCGGGTTATATGCAGGTTTGCCTGCGCACGCTATCATGTATGGGTTAGACCGCAACTATGTACCCCATACGCGAAGGGATGCGCATGTATCTGAAGATCGACATGTTCTAGCCGGGCTTACCCCCGCAGCGGCGCCACGCGCCCCATCAACTCTGCCGATTTTCACCTTCACGCATATAAAGGAGTCCCGCCATGCGCGACAAGCTCGAAAAGATCATCAAGGCCTATGAGGAGCTCGAGAAGAAGCTCTCCGACCCGGCCGTCGCCTCCGACATCAAGGAGTTCACGCGTCTCAACAAGGAGTATGCGCACCAGTCCGACCTCATCGCCGCCTCGCGCGAGTATATCGGCGCGCTCGATGACATCGAGGCCGCCAAGGAAATGCTCCACGATACCACCGATTCTGATGAGAAGGAGATGCTCCAGATGGACATCTCCGAGAACGAGGCCAAGCTTCCCCAGCTCGAGGAAGACATCAAGTACATGCTCATCCCGAGCGACCCCAACGACGACAAGAACACCATCGTCGAGATTCGTTCCGCCGCCGGTGGCGACGAGGCTGCCATCTTTGCCGGCGACCTGTACAAGATGTATCAGCGTTTCTGCGAGTCGCGTGGCTGGAAGACCACCGTGCTCGATTCCAGCCCCAGCGAGGCCGGCGGCTTCAAGTCCATCGAGTTCAAGGTCGAGGGCGACCGCGTCTACTCCGTCATGAAGTACGAGTCCGGCGTGCACCGCGTCCAGCGCGTTCCCAAGACCGAGTCCCAGGGCCGCATCCAGACTTCCACGGCTACCGTCGCCGTGCTTCCCGAGGCCGAGGAAATCGACGTCCAGATCAACCAGTCCGACCTGCGCATCGACACCTACTGCGCCTCCGGACCTGGCGGTCAGTGCGTTAACACCACCTACTCAGCCGTGCGCATCACCCACCTGCCCACCAACACCGTGGTGCAGTCCCAGGAGCAGCGCTCCCAGATCCAGAACCGCGAGGTCTGCATGCAGATGCTGCGCGCCCGCCTGTACGAGATGGAGCTCGAGAAGCAGCAGGCAGAGCTCGGTGCCGAGCGCCAGAGCCAGATCGGCCACGGCAACCGTTCCGAGAAGATCCGTACCTACAACCAGCCCCAGGACCGCGTGACCGATCACCGCATCGGCTTCAACTCCACCTACAACGGCGTCCTTCTGGGCGATCAGCTCGGCACCGTCATCGAGGCACTCGCCGCCGCCGAGCGTGCCGAGAAGCTGGCACAGGCTGTGTAGTGGGTTACGCGGTTTTGCCAAACCGCGTAACGGCTCGACGCTGCGCGCCGCCCAGAGCGACAATTTGTCATTCAAAAGGCAAGGCATGACCAGAAGGTCTATGCCTTGCCTTTTTCATGCCAACTTGTTCGCTCTGGACGTCGCTCGCTGGCATTGCCAAAACATCGGCGTTTCCTTGGTTGTCAAATGATCCGTAGGGAGTCATTGGGGACATTGCTTTGAGATGTTATTCAGTCGGCTGTTATGGCATTTGAGCTGCTTACCTGCTTAAGGTAATTGACGGCATATATCTGCTATCGAAAATATTGCTCGAAAAATTGTCCAAGAAGTCGCGGGGCGATTTTTGATGGGTCGCGCGTCAAGTGATTTGGCAAGTTCTTGGTTAGATATTGGTCAGTTTTGGGGCAACCTTGCCAAAAGCTTGACGGATGCAGATTTAGACGTCGACGAATGAACACTCTAGGCAGGCTCCAAGCAAAATTCTGGGCTGATTCTCGATAATCGCCTTCAATCGTCCCTTGCCAAGCGCTGGCCTCGCTTACAATCTGCTCCGACATTCGCGCGCCGCCCGGCGCTTAAGAGGGGAGGGCCCCATGGCAAACGAGATCTGGACCATCAAGCGTTGTCTCGAGTGGACCAAGGAGTACCTGGCCGAGCGCGGCGAGGAGCATCCCCGTCTTTCCGCCGAGTGGCTGCTGTGCGCCGCCACGGGCCTGGCGCGCATTGACCTATATATGCGTATGGACGAGACGCTTAACGCGGCCCAGCTCGAGACCATGCATGCGGCCGTCGTTCGTCGCGCCAAAGGCGAGCCGCTGCAGTACATCACCGGCAGCACGCAGTTTCGCATGATTGACGTCGCGTGCGCTCCCGGTGTGCTCATTCCGCGCCCCGAAACCGAGATGCTCGTCGAGGAAGTCCTCAATTATCTGGATGCCGAGGTGCTGAGCCCCGAGGCTGCTGCCCGTCAGCGTGTTGAGCTGCCTTGGAACGATGAGGTCGAGCAGGCCCGCAAAGCCGAGGCCGCATTGGCCGACGAGCGAGCGACGGCCGAGCGCCGTGCCGCCAACCTGACGGCCGCCGATGAGGCTGCGCTGGGTAGCGACGTGCTCGGTAGCCGCGCCTATGCCGAGGAGCTTGCCGATCGCGAGGCCGAGGAAGCCGCCGCGCAAGCAGCAGAAGCCGAAGCCGCAAAAGCCGCCGAGCCCGAGCTCGACGAATACGACATCGCCATCGAGGGCGCCGACCAGGAGACGGTTTCAGCTCAGGATGCCGCTGCGCCTGCCCCAGCCGAGCCCCGCACTGCCCGCGTTCTCGAGGTCGGCTGCGGCACGGGCTGTATCTCGCTCTCGATCGCCTGGGAGCGTTGCGGCCACGTCACCTGCACTGCTACCGATATCGAGCCGCGCGCCATCGACCTTGCTACCAAAAACCGCGATGCGCTTGGCCTCACGTCCGACGAGGTCGCCTTCAGCCTCACGAACCTGGTGAGCTCCATTCCCCGCGAAGAGTGGGGCACCTTTGACGTACTCGTCTCCAACCCGCCCTACATCCCCACCGATGTCATGCGCTCGCTGCCGCACGAGGTCAAGGACTTTGAGCCCGATCTGGCGCTCGAGGGTGGCGCCGACGGCCTCGATATCTTCCGCCGCCTGCTCAACGCGGCGCCCTACATGTTGCGCGCCGGCGGCCTCTTTGCCTGCGAGCTCTACGAGGGCGCGCTCGACGCTGCGGCCGAGCTCTGCCGCCAAGCGGGTCTGTCGGACGTGCGCATCGTCCACGACCTCACCGATCGCCCCCGCATTGTCCGAGCCATCGTCACCGAGCCCAAGCAACGCCAGTAATATTTATTAACTGGTTAGCAAAAATTATAAAGTAGTTTATAATTAGGACGGCTGAAAGAGGTCGGCCCATGCAACCTCCTACCTTTCGGGAAATCATTGCCCTACTCAAGCACGATGGATTCGTGAAGGTCGCGCAAGTCGGTAGTCATGCTAAGTATGTTTCTGGTGACCGCGTTGTCACCGTGAACGGCTCTGGTGGTGATCGACCAAAGAAGGGCACGTGGGCAAGTATTCGTCGCCAAGCTGGATGGTAGTTGGAGGCAAAATGAGGCAGCGATTTACCTATGACTGCGTTCTCATAAAAGAAGACGATGGTTACTGCGCTAGCTTCCCGCAGATTCCCGGCGCCTTTGCCGATGGCGATACGCGCGAAGAAGCGATTGCCCATGCCACCGAGGCACTGATGGCGTTTTTGGCCGACGACCTCAACAACGGTTTGACTCCGGCAGGGTACGAACGCTCGGCCGAGGTCGTGGCCCTTTCAGTCGAAATCGACCACGAGGACGCTCGGGAAGCGGCGTGCCGAACATTTAAAGACGCAGCGCTGGACCTCAAAGTCTCCGCTCCGCGGATTACCGCGCTGGTCAAAGCCGGAAAGCTCGATGTTGAACTCGTCGACGGCCGTCGGATGATAACGATAGACAGCATCGAGCGTTACGCCGCCCAAGAACGTCACGCCGGCAGGCCAAAGAAGTTCGTCGCAGTCCAATAACCCCCTCACTTTCACCGACTACTAGAGCCGCTCACCAAACCAACATGCGCTCTGGGCAAATAGGTTGAACGTTTCGTGCGAGAATGCCCCACAGTAAACAAACTTGCACCAGAGCGTAAGGGGCTGGCATACACATGCAGACGGTCTATCGGGTATACGAGGGAACGCGCGAGCCGCATCGGCTTGCCGTCGAGCGCACGGCCGAGGTGCTCGGCCGCGGCGGCCTGGCTTTGATCCCGACCGAGACCGTCTACGGTGTCGCCGTGGCAGTCAACGCCTTCTCGGACGCCGTGCCCCAAGATACAAGCGAATTCCCATCGTGGCCGCGCGATCCGCAGGCTGCCGTCAATGGCGCCGCAGTTCCTGCGCTCGGCACCGGCTATCGCCGTATCTTCACTCTCAAGCAACGTGAACTCACGCAAACCGTCGCTTGGCTGGTCGATGGCGTCGAAGCACTCGACCGCTATGGCGTGGATATCCCGGAAGATGCCCGCATACTCGCGCGACGATGCTGGCCGGGAGCCCTGACTATCGTGGTCAAGGCAGCCCCCTGCGTGCCGACCTTTATGCGCGCTGCCGACGACACGGTGGCACTTCGCGCTTCGGCCTCGCCCGTGGTGCAGGCGCTCATTCGCGCCTGTGGCAGCCCCCTTGCCTGCACCAGCGCCAACACGCATGGCGCGCCCGCGCCGGCAAGTTTTATCACGGTGGAGGGTCGCATCCTGGAGGGGGTCGATGTTGCCGTCGACGCCGGTGAGACCCCGTGTCGCGACGCCTCGACCATCGTGTCGTTTCAGCACGGCGAGCTCCAGCTCCTGCGCCAAGGCGCACTTCCCGCATCAGAGATCGAACGGGTCCTGTCCGACCCGATGCAATAGAAAGGTTTAAGCGATGTCGTTGAATCTGGGCAGCCTGGGCATGGAAGATGCCTCGTTTGACTTTGGCGGTTCCTACATCATGGCGCTCGACTGCGGCACCACCTCGGTACTTGCGACCATCGTCGACGAGTACGGATGCATCGTCGCGCAGGCACGTCGCAGCGTCAAAACCAGCTTCCCGCGTCCCGGCTGGGTGGAGCAAGACCCCATGGCGGTCCTTGCTAGCCAGATCGCCGTCATGATGGAAGTCCAGTTTAAGAGCGGTATCCACTCCGACCGCATTGCTGCCATCGGCATCTCCAACCAGCGCGAGACCACGGTGGTCTGGGATCGCGTGAGCGGTCAGCCGATCTATAACGCTATCGTATGGCAGTGCCGCCGTACCGCACCTCTGATCGACGAGCTTGTCGAGCAGGGCGCAGAAGGGCTGGTGCGCTCCCGCACGGGACTCACGCTCGACCCGTATTTCTCGGCCTCCAAGGTGCAGTGGATTCTCGACAACGTCGACGGCGCACGCGAAAGCGCGGCGGCGGGCGACCTCATGTTTGGCACCATCGACACCTGGCTCATCTACAACCTCACCGGCGGCCAGGTCTTTGCCACCGACTACACCAATGCCAGCCGCACGGCACTCTTTAATATCCATACGCTCGATTGGGACGACGACCTGCTGGCACTCTTTGACGTTCCACGTTCCATGATGCCCGAGGTTCGCTGGAGCTCGGGCGACTACGGCCGCGTCGCGAGCGACATCATGACCAACATGCCGCCCATCATGGGCGTGGCGGGTGACCAACAGGCGTCGCTGTTCGGCCACTGCTGTTTCCGTCCCGGCCAGACCAAAAACACCTATGGCACGGGTTGCTTTATGCTCATGAACACCGGCGACGAGATCGTCGAATCCAAGAATGGCCTGGTCTCCACCATCGGTATCGCTGCGGACGGCAAAGTCAGCTATGCGCTCGAGGGCTCTATTTTTGCCGCCGGCTCAACGATGAACTGGCTTCGCAACAACATGGGCATCATCTCGAGCGTGAGCGAGTCGGCACAACTCGCCGCTTCGATTAGCGACAACGAGGGCTGCTACTTCGTTCCGGCCTTTGCGGGTTTGGGTGCTCCCTGGTGGGACCCGCATGCTCGCGGTATCGTGTGCGGTCTGACCGGCGCCTCGAGCCGTGCGACCATCGTACGTGCCGCCTGCGAATCCATGGCATATCAGAGCTACGACGTGCTGCGCGCCATGGAGCAGGACGTGGGGCTTTCGATTGAGCGCCTGTCTGTCGATGGCGGTGCCTCGCGCAACGAGTTCATCATGCAATTCCAGGCCGACCTGCTGGATATCCCCGTGCTGCAATGCGAGACGGTGGAGACCACGGCAATCGGTGCCGCGTACTTGGCGGGTCTTGCCGTCGGCTATTGGGAAGACCTGGAAGAGCTGGAGCAAAATGCCCAGATCGTTAGGACCTTCCTTCCCCACATGTCCGCCGAGCGCCGCGAGCAAAACCTTGCGGGCTGGCGTGATGCAGTCAGGCGCTCGCTCAACACCTCACAGTAGGGCTGCGATGGGCTGCTCGATACAACAAACCGCTAAACTAATGCATGGCGTGCGGCGGCAACATTGCTGCACACCTTGTCAGCAAGGCCGTTTTGCGGCCGCAACGAAAGGGGCAATCAATCCATGACCGTCACCTACGATGCGTCCCGTGTGACGCTTGTCGATCACCCGCTCGTCCAGCACAAGCTGTCGATCCTGCGCGACAAAAACACCGGCACCAACCAGTTCCGTCAGCTCGTGCGCGAACTCGCGCTTTTTGACGGCTACGAGGCCATGCGCGACCTGCCTATGGAAGACGTCGAGGTCGAGACCCCTATCACCACCGCAACGTTTAAGCAGCTCGCCGGCAAGAAACTCGCCATCGTGCCCATCCTGCGTGCGGGCCTTGGCATGGTCGACGGCATCCTCGACCTGGTGCCCTCCGCTCGCGTGGGCCACATCGGCATGGAGCGCGACGAGGTCACCCACGAGCCGCACGAGTATTACTGCAAGATGCCCAAGGATATCGACCAGCGCATCTGCCTGGTCGTCGACCCCATGCTCGCCACGGGCGGTTCGGCCGAGATGGCCATCAGCTACCTGCGCGGGCGCGGTGTCAAGGACATCCGCATGCTGTGCATCGTCGCGGCCCCCGAGGGCCTCAAGTCGCTGACCGAGAAGGATCCCGATGTACATATCTATACCTGCGCCATCGACGACCATCTCAACGAGGCTGCCTACATCGTTCCCGGCCTCGGCGACGCCGGCGACCGCATCTACGGCACGCTCTAGTCGCTGGGCTAAACGGCCGCGGCTGCAAATACGAAGAAACGGTGCGCGCGGACGAACAAAAGGCGACCGCGCGCACTTCTGTTAACGGACGTTTTGCCCTGCAGGGTTCGAGAAAAACGTATTACCGTACCTGCGGCATAAAGAAGGTCTTAAGAAAACGAACAGGTGCGTATTAACCGATGCTTTTTCGGTTGTACTTTAGCGATTGGCTCGTACAATAGTCACCAATGTTTGGCGGGAACTGTTCTGTGAAGCGTTAAAAAGGAAAGTGAGGACGCCAGTGTTTCAGATAGCCGATCTGCTCGCTATCGTTGCAGGCGCCATCGCGGGCGCAATTGCCTTCCTTCCCTTTGTCTTTACGCTCAAGCCGGTTCTTGACGATAAACAGAATGCGGACATGCTCAAGGGTATGGTGAGTCTGGCGGTCTCGGCAATCGCCCTGCTCGTCTTTACCTTGGTTGTGTTTGTGTTGTTCGGAGAGGCATTTCGCATGTTCCTCCTGGGCGAGGCGATCGGCTTCGTGGCCTTTATGGCTGCCTGCACGGTTCGTGTCGTCAAGGCGCTGCGAGATCCTCATGAGGTCGAAAGGTAAGTCGTGGAAATTTTTGAAAAGCTGCCTGATGAGATTAATCATCTGGTCAGCGAGTTCAGCTCCACCCCTGTCGTGGGCGATCTGAGCTGCGGCATCACGCAGTACTCGTTTTGGCTGATCGTCTCCACGATCGTGCTCCTGATCGTCCTGGCCGTGTTCAAGAAGAAGCAGACCCTGGTCCCCAAGGGCTTCTTCGTCAACGGTTTCGAGTACATCATCGAGTACGTCGAGAACGATATCGGCAAGGGCGTCGTGGGTGAGAACTGGAAGAAGCACTTCCCGTTCCTGTGCTCGCTTTTCCTGTTCATCCTGATCAATAACATGATCGGCCTGATTCCGGGAATGAAGCCCGGCACCGGCGCAATCGGCTCCACCGCCGCGCTCGCCATCTTCGCCTTCGTGTACTTCATCTACTACGGATGCAAGGCTCACGGCGTGATCGGCTACATCAAGAGCCTCGCCCCGCAGGGCGTAAGCTTCCCGATGAACGTGCTTGTGTGGGTCGTCGAGCTTTTCTCGACCTTCCTGCGCCTCATCACGCTTGCCGTCCGTCTGTTCTGCAACATGTTCGCAGGACACGTGGTCATGGGCTCGTTCGCCATCATGGCGAGCATGTTCATGCAGCCGCTGCTTCAGCAGGTTTCCGCGGCCCACGCCGTTGGCGCCCTGCCTTCGCTAGCCTGGCTTGCCATCCTCATCCTGATCTATGCGATCGAGCTTGTGGTCGGCGCCATCCAGGCTTACGTCTTCACGGTCCTTACCGCCGTGTATGTCTCCGAGGCAGAGGAGGTCGCGGAGGAGGAGTAGCCTTCCGCTCGCGCCTTAAAGGTAAGCAATTCGTTAAACCGCCGGTGCCCGTACCCATGGAGCCCGGCAGTTATAAAAAAGGTTATCCTGCGTGAAATAAGACACGCACGACAAAGGAGGAATCGTGGGAGTTATCGGTTACGGTCTCGGTGTTATCGGCGCTGGTCTTGCTATCGGCCTGTCTGCTCTGGGTGCTACGGGTGCTATGGCCCGTCAGCCTGAGGTCCAGGGCCGCGTGTTCACCGTCTTCATCATGGGCTCCGCCTTCGGCGAGGCTCTGGCTCTGATCGGCTTCGTTGTCGCGCTGATCGTTAAATAGCACGGAGCGTCAAGTATGAATCTTTCATCCCAGAAGAGCGCGATCGCACTCTCCGCGTCCGCGGCCGCGCTGCTCATGCCGGTTTCCGCGTTCGCTGAGGACGGCGCTGCCGGTGCGGACATCCTCATCCCTAAGATGGCGGAGTTCATCCCGGCGCTTATCGCCTTCCTGATTATCTGGATCGTGCTGGCCAAGGTCGCCCTGCCGGGCATCATGAAAACCATGGAGGAGCGCGGCAAGAAGATCGAGGAGAGCCTCGACGAGGCCGAGAAGACCAAGCAAGAGGCTATCGCCAAGCGCGCTGAGTCCGACTCGATCGTCACCGACGCCCGTCGTCAGGCTGCCGACATCGTTCTCGAGGCCCGTAAGGACGCCGAGTCCGAGCGCGCCCGTATCATCGAGGCTGCTCACAAGGAGGCCGAGGAGATCATCGCCAAGGCCCATACGACCGTCGAGGACGAGCGCAAGTCCATTTACGCCGGTGCCGCGAGCTCCATCGCCGACCTGTCCGTTGCCGTCGCCACCAAGATCGTAGGCGAGGCACTCGAGGACGATGCCGAGCAGAAGAAGCTCATCGAGCGCTACATCCAGGAAGCAGGTAGCCTGAATGCCGACTAGCCGCTATCAGGACAAGGTGCTCGAGACCTACGCGCGCTCCCTTCTGGAAGCCGCTAAGGCCGAGAACCATGTGTTCGAGGACCTCGAGATGATCGAGCGCCTGGCTTCTGCCAGCCCCGAGATCATCGCCGTGCTCGACACCATGTCCAAGCGCGACCAGCTCGACCTTCTTCCCAAGGTGGCAGCTGCCTTTAAGTATGTTGCCGAGGAAGACGAGGATGTAGTGGGCGTGACCGTCACCACGGCGATCCCGCTCGACGACGAGCTGCGTCAAACCATCACTAAGAAATGCGAGCAGGACTTCGGCCGCAAGGTATTCCTTATCGAGCAGGTCGACCCGTCTATCGTGGGCGGCCTGGTGCTCGAGGCCCGCGGCGAGCGTCGTGACATTTCCGTCAAGACGCAGCTGCGCATCGCACAGGAGACCCTCGCAAACTCTGCTAATTCGTACGGAGGTGAAGCCTAATGTCCGAAACCCTCAATGCCCAGGATATCGCCAAGAAACTGCAGGAGCAGCTCACGAGCCTCTCCGCGACGGTCGATACGCATGAGGTTTCAACGGTCGACGAGGTAGGCGACGGCATCGCGCGCGTTTCCGGCCTCAAGAGCGCCATGGCAGGCGAGCTTCTGGAGTTCAAGAGCTCCGATACCGGTGAGACCGTCTTCGGCCTTGCCCAGAACCTTGACCGTGACGAGGTCGGCGCCGTTCTGTTCGGTGCCGTCGACTCCATCAAGGAAGGCGACGAGTGCCGCACCACTGGCCGCATTATGGATATCCCCGTGAGCCGCGCCATGCTCGGCCGCGTCGTCAATCCGCTCGGCCAGCCCATCGACGGCCTGGGCGACATCGTCGCCACGCACCGTCGCCCCATCGAGTTCAAGGCCCCCGGCGTCATCGACCGTACCCCGGTGTGTGAGCCGGTTCAGACCGGTCTGCTCGCTATTGACTCCATGGTGCCTATTGGCCGCGGTCAGCGTGAGCTCATCATCGGCGACCGTAAGACCGGTAAGACCGCCATCGCCATCGACGCTATCCTCAACCAGCGCGGCAAGGGCATGGTCTGCATCTATGTCGCCATCGGCCAGAAGGCCTCCACGGTTGCCAACATCCGCGAGACCCTCGCTCAGCACGGTGCGCTCGACTACACCATCATCGTTTCGGCCACCGCTGCCGATTCCGCCCCTATGCAGTACATCGCGCCTATGGCCGGTGCCGCTATCGGCGAGTTCTTCATGTACAACGGCGAGGACGGTAAGCCCGCCAGCGAGACCAACCCCGGCGGCCACGTGCTCGTCATCTACGACGACCTGTCCAAGCAGGCTGTGGCCTACCGTCAGATGTCGCTGACGCTGCATCGTCCGCCCGGACGCGAGGCCTATCCTGGCGACATCTTCTACCTGCACTCTCGTCTGCTCGAGCGTGCAGTCAAGATGTCCAAGAAGAACGGTTATGGCTCCATGACGGCTCTTCCGATCATCGAGACCCAGGACGGCGACGTCTCGGCCTACATTCCGACCAACGTCATTTCCATTACCGATGGTCAGATCTACCTGCAGTCCGAGCTCTTCTTCCAGGGCCAGCGCCCGGCAGTCGACGTGGGCATTTCCGTGTCCCGCGTCGGTGGCGACGCACAGACCAAGGCCATGAAGCAGGTCGCTGGCAACCTCCGTCTGGACCTTGCTTCGTACCAGGAGCTCGCCGGCTTCACGCAGTTCGGCTCCGACCTTGACGAGGCCACGCAAAAGCAGCTTACCCACGGCGCTCGCATGACCGAGCTCCTGAAGCAGCCGCGTTACAAGCCGTTTGAGGTTGGCGAGCAGATCGTTACGCTGTTCGCTGGCAACGAGGGCTTCCTGGATGACCTGGAGATCGCCGACGTGCTGCCTTTCCGTGCCGAGCTCATCGAGTACATGGACAATGGCTTTGGCTCGCTGCTCGACAAGGTTCGCGCCAAGAAGATCGATGATGACACCAAGGCTGAGCTCTTGCGCGTCATCGGCGACTTCAAGCAGCAGTTCATGGCCAAGCACCATTCGGATGTTTCTGGATCAGAGGAGAACTAAGCCCCATGGCCAACCTTCGCGACATTAAGAAGCGAATCTCCTCGGTTACCACGACCAAGCAGATCACGCGCACGATGGAGATGGTCTCTACGGCCAAGATCCGTCGTGCCCTCGATCGCTCCAAGCAGGCCGAGCCCTATAAGGAGGCGCTGACCGACGTCATGTTGACGGTTGCCGGCGACGCCTCCTGTTCGGGCACCGATCCCATGCTGCAGAAGCATGAGAGCGTCAAGCATGGCCTGATTGTCGTTATTGCCTCGGACCGCGGCCTTGCCGGCGGTTACAATACGACGGTGGAGCGCACGGCCGAAAAGCTCGCCGCTTCTTGGGCGAACGACGGCATCGAGTGCGAGATCATCGCGTGTGGGCGCAAACCGGCCACGTATTTCCGTGACCGCGCAAACGTCGTCATGCACTTTGAGGGCAACTCCTCTGAGCCCGATTTCAATCAGGCCCGCATGATCTCCTCTCATATCTGCGATGCGTATCGTGCCGGTGAGCTTGACCGTGTCGAGCTTGTCTACCACCACGCCAAGAACCGCGTGGATCAGGAGCTTCGCGTCGAGCATCTGTTGCCGCTCGACCCCGAGATGATCGCTATGGCCCACGGTCCGCGTAAGAACGAGACCGACGCCCCTAAGCGCATCTCGTCCACGTTCGAGTTCGTGCCCTCTCCCGAGCATGTTCTCGGCAAGCTTGTGCCGTCTTATATCCTGACGGTCATCTACCAGGCCCTGATCGATTCGGCGGCTGCCGAGCAGGGTGCACGCCGCAAGGCCATGCACTCCGCGACGGAAAACGCCACCGCGATCATCTCGACCCTTACCCGCACGTATAGTCGCGTGCGCCAGGCTTCGATCACGACCGAGATTAACGAGATCGTCGGCGGAGCCTCAGCATTGGAGGAACAGTAATGGCTAATAACACCGTAAAGCTTGCGGTCGAGGAAGCCACCAAGAAGACGACCGCCGGTGATGGTCGCATCGTGCGAATCATCGGCCCTGTCGTCGACGTCAAGTTTGACGGCGCGGTGCCCCCGATCTACAACGCGCTCACGGTCGAGGCCGAGACCCCGATCGGTCACCTGAGCACGATCCTCGAGGTCGAGAGCCAGCTTCCGGGCGGCGTCGTTCGCACGGTCGCCATGTCCTCGACCGACGGCCTGCAGCGCGGCCTCATCGCCACCGATACCGGTGAGCCCATGAAGATGCCGGTCGGCCCCAAGACGCTTGGCCGCATTTGGAACGTCATGGGCAAGCCCGTCGACGGCAAGCCCATGCCCGAGGTGGAGGAGTTCTACCCCATCCACCATGCCGCGCCCCGTTTCGACGAGCTCACCACCAAGACCGAGATCTTCGAGACCGGCATCAAGGCCGTCGACCTGCTCGAGCCCTACATCCGTGGCGGCAAGACAGGCCTGTTCGGCGGCGCCGGCGTCGGCAAGACCGTTCTGATTCAGGAGCTCATCAACAACCTCGCCCAGGAGCACGGTGGCACCTCGGTGTTCACCGGCGTCGGCGAGCGTACCCGCGAGGGCACCGACCTATTCCTCGAGATGAGCGAGTCTGGCGTTATCGACAAGACCTGCTTGGTCTATGGCCAGATGAACGAGCCGCCCGGAGCGCGTCTGCGCATCGGTCTGGCCGGCCTTACCACCGCTGAGTACTTCCGCGATCGCGGCCAGGACGTTCTGCTGTTCATCGACAACATCTTCCGCTTCTCCCAGGCAGGTTCCGAGGTTTCCGCATTGCTGGGCCGTATGCCGTCCGCCGTTGGTTACCAGCCCACGCTGGCAACCGAGATGGGCGACCTCCAGGAGCGCATTACCTCGACCAAGACGGGCTCCATTACCTCCGTCCAGGCTGTCTACGTCCCCGCAGACGACCTGACCGACCCGGCGCCTGCCACGACGTTTACGCACCTCGACGCCACCACGGTTCTTTCGCGTAGCATTTCGTCGCTCGGCCTGTTCCCGGCTATCGACCCGCTCGCATCTTCCTCCGACGCTCTCGATCCCTCGATCGTCGGCGAGGAGCACTACCGTGTCGCCGTCAAGGTCCAGGAGCTCCTGCAGGAGTACTCCGACCTTCAGGACATCATCGCCATTCTGGGTATGGACGAGCTGTCCGAGGAGCAGCGCCTTACGGTCAACCGTGCCCGTAAGATTCAGCAGTTCCTCTCGCAGTCCTTCCACGTCGCCGAGAAGTTCACCGGCAATCCCGGTGTCTACGTTCGCGTCGAGGATACCGTCCGCTCCTTCGCCGAGATTGTCGACGGCAAGGCCGATGACCTGCCCGAGCAGGCTTTCCGCTATGCTTCCACGATTGAGGACGTGCGCGAGCGCGCCCGCAAGATGGGGGAGAAGTAGGTTATGCGTATCCGCATCGTGTGCCCCGTGAGCTGCGCCTATGAGGGCGACGCTGCGTTTGTGTCGATTCCGTCCACGGATGGCGAGTTTGGCGTTCTGCCTGCTCACTCCAGCGAGATCTGCACGATCGACCGCGGTTACGTTCGCGTTTCCGATAAGGCCATGGGCACTGTCGACCACACGTTTGCCGTGGCCGGCGGCTATGCCCAGGTTGCGGACGATGTCGTGACCGTTCTCGCCGAGCGCGCTTGCGATTTGGCGACCGTCGATGCCGACAAGCTTAAAGCTGATATTCAAGGTTTTGAAGAGAAGCTGGGTAATTTGTCGGAGGATGATGCACGCCGCGCCTACCTCTATAATGAAATCGCATGGTGTAAGCTCAAGCTTGCCCAATAGTCAAACGATTTAGCGTTCGACCATTTGCGAACACATCATGCCCGGGATGGCCCAGCCATCCCGGGCATGCTTTTTGAAAGGGTAGACCTTGGATATTATCCGCGTTGAGGGTGGCCACGCCATCGGAGGCTCCGTGCCCGTCTCGGGTGCCAAGAACTCCGCACTCAAACTCATGGCGGCAACGCTTCTGGCGCCGGGCAAGACGACGCTGCAGAACGTGCCCGATATTTCCGATGTCCACGTGATGGGCAAGGTGCTCAAGGGCATGGGCGCTACGATCGATGTTCTCGACGAGCACACGCTCGAGATTGATACCTCTCAGGTCGATTCTTGGGAGGCCCCCTACGAGCTCGTTGCCAAGATGCGTGCTTCCACCGCCGTGATGGGACCACTGCTGGGTCGCTTCCATCGCGCCAAGATCGCCATGCCGGGCGGCTGCAACCTGGGTGCTCGCAAGATCGATATGCACATTCTTGGTCTTGAGGCCCTGGGCGTTGAGTTCGATACCGCCCACGGTTACATCAACGCTAATGCGCCCCAAGGTCTGCGCGGTACCACCGTCACGCTCGAGTTCGCCAGTGTCGGTGCGACCGAGAACCTCATTATGGCATCCGTGCGCGCGCAGGGCACCACGGTTATCGACAATGCCGCCCGCGAGCCCGAGATCGTCGATCTCGCCAACATGCTCAACGAGATGGGCGCCAAGATTGTTGGCGCCGGTACGCCTGTCGTGACCATCGAGGGCGTGGAAGAGCTGCATCCTGTTACCCATCGCGTAGTGGGCGACCGCATCGAGGCTGGTACCTTTATCGTCGCCGGTGCGTTGATGGCCGACGATCGCGGTGTCGATATCACGGGCTTTTGCCCCATTCACTTGGGCATGGTGCTCAAGAAGATGGAGCTCATGGGTATCGACTGCGAGCGCGTCGAGGATGGCGTCCATGTGAACCGTGTCGAGCGTATCAAGCCGGTCGACATCCAGACGCTTCCGTTCCCCGGCTTCCCGACGGACATGCAGGCGCAGATTATGGTACTCTCCGCCCTTGCCGACGGCAGTTCCGTTATTACCGAGAACATCTTCGAGAATCGCTTTATGTTTGCCTCTGAGCTGGTGCGCATGGGTGCCGACATTCGTATCGAGAGCCATCATGCCATGATTCATGGCGTCAAGGGCTTCTCGGGCGCACAGGTTACCTCGCCCGATCTGCGTGGCGGAGCGGCCCTCGTCGTAGCGGGCTTGATCGCCGACGGGACGACCGAGGTTTCGGCTATCCATCACATCAAGCGCGGCTACGAGCAGTTTGTCGAAAAGCTGCAGGCGCTCGGCGCGCATGTCGAGCATGCCACCGTCCCCGATCCCGTCATCTACTAATTACAGGTTGCCTATGTTTAATAAAAAGCCCCTCGCGGATACCACCGCCCGAAGACCCTCAACTGGTGCGCAGGCCAAGATCTACAGTCGCGATAACGTGGCTCGCTATTCCGAGCGCGCTCGTCAACGTCGTCGTAGCCACACGATTCGTCACGTCGCGCTCATTGTCGTGCTTGGCGTGCTACTGAGTGCCACTACCGCTGCCGGCCTGTGGTTTGCCACCATTATGGGCAAGCTCGGCGATTCTAATGTCATTACCGACAATCTGCGTCGGGTTCTGGTTGACACCGATGAGGCAAAGGATCCGTTCTATGTGCTGCTTCTTGGCACCGACGGCCGTCCGGGCGAGGATACGTATCGTGCCGACTCGATTATCCTGGCACGCATCGACCCCACGCAAAAGCAGGCGACGCTCATTTCCGTTCCGCGCGACACCAAGGTCGAGTACAAGGGCGAGACCATGAAGATCAACGCCTGCCATACCGTTGGCGGCGCCGAGGCCATGGTCGAGGCGGTCAACGAGCTGTGCGGTGTTCAGATTTCCCACTATGCCGAGGTCAGCTTCGACGGTATGCAGGCGCTGATTGATTCGGTTGGCGGTATCGACATTAACGCAACCGATGATGTTGACGACCCCGAGCACCTGGATATTAAGATTACCGCTGGCCAGCAGCATATGGACGGTGCCACCGCCCTTACCTATGCCCGCTGCCGCTACACCTATGCCGACGGCGATTACACGCGCATGCGCCACCAGCGTCAGGTGCTTGGCGCCCTTGCCAACCAGATTCTCAATAACTTCGATGCCACGAAGATCTTTGGCCTGGTTAATTCGCTGTCCGATATGCTCGTAACCGATATGAGCGTTCAGGATATCGTGGCTACGGTCAACGCCATGCGCGGTATGGATGTCGACGGTATCTACTCGGCCAACCTGCCCTCGTACGCCGACGACAGCACCATGATCGACGGTGTGAGCTACGTCTTTGTCTACGAGGACGAGCTCAAGGAAATGATGGAGCGCGTCGATGCTGGCAAGGATCCCAAGGGTCCCAACACCATGGGTCTTTCCGACGGTTCCAGCTCTACGATCGGCGACCTGAACAACAACACGTCTGACGATTACGCAAACGGTACCGCAACCTCATCGGTCAGCTCTGACGATTCCGATGGCTCAAGCGATTCGAGCGATTCGGACTACTACGAACAGCCCACCGGCGACGGCAACGGCTACGAAGCCAATTATTAGGGTTACGCGGGCTTACCAGCCTGTGTAACCAGTTGACGCTGCAAACCCGCCAGAGCGGCAATCTGCCTTTCAACTTCGGCGGCATGACC
>CABUDQ010000028.1 GCA_902490365.1 uncultured Collinsella sp.
GCCGCGCGGCAAGGAGATATATTGCCAGACCGGAGGGGCGCCGGGGGCGGGAATCGCGCACTCCATATTTTGTTCACAAATGAATAGGTCCCTCAGTCACGTCACTGAGGTTATAACTGAAGCATCAGCTTCTGATATTGGCGGTGACCAGCTGGTTTATAGATGTTGAGGCATCGGTCATCTCTGGAGCGCCACTTTACTCCAAAAGCATCGGTTATTTGTTTCCCGTCGGTAAAAGGCAGGTTTTGTTCGCCAAGCGTTCCTATATATAGAAGTTCGGGTTCGAACCGTGCATCGGTAACAAAAAAGCGACCAGCCGGAGCCGATCGCTTTCTATTCTATGCTGGAGCATCCAGAGGGGTTCTTCCGAACTCATTTTCTCGCTGCCATTCATGCTTTCGAAGCATCTTTCTACAGCCCTCGTTGTCTATCCTCGTATCTCACAGGTCTTCCGGAAATTCACAAGCAGTCTTAGGGTCAATTTAGTTCTGCTTTCAGAGACTTGTTTGAGAGTTTTTAAAGACAGTTCAAAACAATAAGTGAGACACCATAAAGCAGAGCAAGATGAGCCGGATAGAAAATGTAGAAGAAATATTTGAGCTTCAGCCCTCGCTTGCCATTATAAAGATTGATAAGCAGCAACGAAACGACCGCGGCAGCAACATCAGGATTAAATATATTAGCTGTAGCAAACTCAAATCCGCCGCCAACTATATGGCATGACGAAAGGAGCACTGCGCATACTGCAGCAAAGAACATCTTGGCCTTGCTGTCGTGGAATAAATAGAATGCAGCCACAAGCAGAATGCCATACACACCGCCATCTAGTTTAGTGTATTCAGCTGCCAGTGCTGTCAAAACAATCAGAGCAGTTTCTGCGATGTACCTCTTCCATTTTGAAAGGCTTTGTATCTTTTCCAGAATTATCAAGAAGACCAAGCAAAGCAGGAGCTCACACATAACATTTTGTTGCCGAAGGTCAAATAGTTGCCCGGTTTGAACGAAATCGTATATGGGCTCCGCAATGATTGCGAAGACAAGCATATTTCGCAGGTACCTCTTTATGTCATGAGTATGCAAAAATCCCTCAACTATCAAAAAGCAAAATAAGGGAAATGCAATTCTGCCAAGAACATGAAGCACATCCGAAGCCTCGCTTAGAATCGCCCACTGTTCGTCTGATATCTGATTGTACGATGCGTGAGTCATGATTCCATTGGTCAGGACGATCCTGCTTACATGATCGAGAACCATCGAAATGGCCGCTATTATCTTTAATGTGCTGCCGCTAATTCCGTATCTATCTGTTTTCATTTCGTTTTCCTTTCTTTGGGTGGGCCGTCAGAGGTTCGGCCTGCTCTGCAGACGGCCGCTGCGGCGCTTCGCGCCTTGCGCGCTGCGCTGGCAAACGCTCACGCGTTTACTCAGCTCCGCGCCCTTTCGGGTTCGAACCCATGTCGCGGCAACAAAAAAGCGGCCGGCATCCGCCAGTCGCTTTTCTATTCTATGGTGGGCCGTCAGGGGTTCGAACCCTGGACCTTGGGATTAAAAGTCCCCTGCTCTGCCAGCTGAGCTAACGGCCCGCGGGTGGCATTGTACCACGGTCTGGGGCTATTCCCAACTCCATTGGCCGTTCTGGAAAATCACAACTTCACGTCCATCAGGCGTAATGCCCGTAATATCGATATCGTCCGTGCCGATCATAAAATCGACGTGCGTGCTCGAGACGTTAACGCCATGCTCCAGGAGCTCCTCCTTGGACATGTCATACCCACCCTCGATGCATTCGGGGAAACCGACACCCAGCGCGAGATGGCAGCTAGCGTTCTCATCATAGAGCGTGTCATAGAATAGAACGCCACTTTCACGGATCGGCGTGTTCTTGGAGATAAGCGCAACCTCACCCAGATGAGCGGCACCTTCATCGGTGTCAATAATGCTCGCAAGCGTCGCCTTACCCACGCGGGCATCGTAGTCCACTACGCGGCCCGCCTCGAACTTAATCCAAAAATCGTCAACCTTGTTACCGTGGTGAATGAGCGGCATAGCCGAATACACGATACCGTCGGCACGCATACGATCAGGCGAGGTGAAGACTTCCTCGGTGGGAATGTTGGGGAAGAAGGGGTGCCCATCGGGCGTCTTGCCCTTGCCGCCGGCCCACTCGTGACCTTTCGTCATGCCAATCGTCAGATCGGTTCCATTTGCCGAGGTGTAATGCAGGTAGTCGAAACGATTGTCGTTCAGGAAACGCAGGTTCTTTTCGAATGCGGCGTCATGGAGTTCCCAGTCGCTCTCCGGGTCCTGGCCATCGGCGCGAGCGGTATGCAGAATCGCATTCCACAGCTTATAGATTGCAACCTCATCGGCGTCTCCCGGGAACACCTCGCGCGCCCAGGCAACGACCGGCGCGCCGGCGATGCACCACGGGTTGATGTTGTAGTCCAGTCCGCGGCGGAAGACCTTGCACTGCGTGTTCCTTGCCTTAGAAGCTGCAGCAGGCTTAGCGGGATCGATGCCCTTAAGAGCGGCAGGGTCCGCACCCTCGATAAAGATAAAGCAGGCACCATCCTGGGCCAGTGAATCAAGCTGCAGGCGCTTCCACTCGGGCGTCTGCTCAAAATAGCTTTTCTCGACATGCTCGTACGTGAGCCTCGTCACGGCGTCATCGGCCCAAATAACCGTCACGTGACCGGCACCGGAGGCATAGGCCTCCGCGACCACCACGCGCGCAAACGGCGCGCACTCGACCGGAGACTGAACGACAACCTCCTGACCGGGCTTGACGTTTACGCCCTTGCGGACAACCAGGCGCGCATAGTTTTTAATCTTGGGCTCTAGGGCCTTCATGCCCTCCAGAGCCTCTTCGACCGTCAGGGCAGCTCGAATCATGTGCCACTCCATCTATCTATAGAACAGTAAAAAGGCGCGCCGCAAAAACGACGCGCCTTATATCTTAGCGATAAGTATGCATGCAAACGCTACTTCTTCTTGGAGTCCTTCTTGTCCTCCTCGGCAGCCGCGCGCTCAATAAGGGCGTTGAGCTTGTTCTCGGACATGCCCTCGGCCTGCGTGCGGTACATGTTGCGCAGGGGACGAATACGAACGAAGTCGTAGATGAAGTCACCCAAAATGACGACGTAGGACAAAACAATGCCGACCATCTGGACAGGGCTGGACACCATGCCAGCGGGAGCGAAGTACAGCGAAGCCCAAATGGCCACGACGAGCACCATGCCGATAGTGAGCACGGCCCACCAGATGCGGCGGCGCTTGGTGTAGTCCTCATCCTGCTTGAGAAGGATATTCGACACCGTGTAGATGCGATCCTCCTTGGCGCGCTGCTTAGCCTTGCGGGCGCGCTTCTCCTCTTTAGAGAGGCCCTCGAGGTTCTCGCCCTTCTCGAGCTCTTTGCGGCGTGCCTTAGACGAAGCCGGCACGACGCGGACAGAGCTCGCTGCCTGACGGGCGGGCTTGGCGGATGCAGCGGACTTGCGCGCAACCCCGGTAACCTCGTGGGATTGCGTGCGCTTGTTCGTGGCGCTACGGGTACTCACTTATGCGTTCTCCTTCATGCTTGTGAACTGGGAGCCCGTGATGATCTGGAAGGCCTCGCGATAGCGCTCGGACGTGCCATCGATGACCTCGGCGGGCAGATGCGGGGTCTCCCCCGTCATATCCCAGTTGGCTTTGAGCCAATTGCGGACGAATTGCTTGTCGTAGCTGGGCTGAATCTTGCCCTCCTCGTAGCTGGCGGCAGGCCAGAAACGGCTGGAGTCGGGCGTGAGGCACTCGTCGATCAGCGTAACCTTGCCATCGATGACACCGAACTCGAACTTGGTGTCGGCAATGATGATGCCACGGGTCGCTGCATACTCGGCGGCAGCCTTGTAGATCTTGAGGGAAAGGTCGCGAATCTGCGTGGCGATGTCCTCGCCCACGATCTCGCAGCAACGCTCGAACGAGATGTTCTCGTCGTGGTCACCGATCTCGGCCTTCGTGGACGGCGTGAACAGCGGCTCGGGAAGCTTGGAAGCCTCGGTCAGGCCCTCAGGCAGCTGGATGCCGCAGACGGTGCCGTTCTCGTCGTAGGTCTTCTTGCCCGAACCGGTCAGATAGCCGCGGACGATGCACTCGATAGGAATCGTCTGGGCCTTCTTAACCAGCATGGCGCGGCCGGCGAGGTAGTCACGATACTCAGCAAACTCCTCGGGGAAATCCGCCGGGTCGATGGAAACGAGGTGGTTGGGAACGATGCCGGCAAACTTATCGAACCAGAATGCCGAGATGCGGTTGAGCACCTCTCCCTTAAACGGAATCTCGTCGGGAAGAATGAAGTCGAACGCAGAAATGCGGTCGGTGGCGACCATCAGCAGGTTTTCACCGGCATCGTAGATATCACGAACCTTGCCACGGGAATCCGGACGACGCTCCATCGTTGTCACGTGAGTCACTCCTTACCAAAATACGACAGTAATGCGGGTTCTTTCCCGCACGTTTTCGCAAACTCGGAGCGGCAGGGACGAAACCCCTCCTTCACCGAATAGCGAAAAGCTAGTGCTCCATTGTAGTAGATGCCGCGTCCGCCGTGTGCTCGCGAGGCAGATGAATCGTAAAAGTCGTACCCTTTCCAAGCTCCGACTCCACGGATATGTAGCCGTGATGGCGCTCGACGATCTGTTTAGTCACGGCGAGGCCCACGCCCAGACCGCCCGCCTCACGGGCACGGCTGGCATCGGCGCGCCAAAAACGGCCGAAGATGCGCGACAAGTCATCCTTGGCAATACCGATGCCGGTATCAGAAACGGCAATGCTGACGTGTTTGCGGTCACTGAGCACCGACACCACGACCCAACCGCCCTCGGGGGTGTAGCGCATGGCGTTGCTCATGAGATTGATGACGCATTGTGTGATCATGTCGGGATCGGCTTCGACGACATCGTCGTGACCTTGGGTCTCGTCAGCAAAGCGCAAGCGCAGATCGCGGTCGACAAACAGGCGCTCCTGGGCATTGACGATGGAACGCACGAAAGGAACCATGTCCACCGGCTCAAGGTTGAGCGGAGCCGTGCTGTTTTCCATGCGCGACAGGTCGAGCATCTGCTGCACCAGACGAGCCAGGCGACGCGTCTCGGAAGCAACAGTCTCCAAGTGCTCATCGTCGGTAGGATATACGCCATCCTGCATGGCCTCGACCGTTGCGAGCATGGCCATAAGCGGAGTACGAAGTTCGTGAGCCACGTCCGAGGTCAAACGTTTCTCGTGTTTCATATCCTTCTCGAGCGAAGTGGCCATCTCATCGAACGTCTCGCCCAGTTGATCGATCTCGTCATCGCCGCGCAAGCCCGTACGAGCAGACAGATCGCCATCGCGAATTTGCTTGGCCGTGCTGGTAATACGGTGAATTGGCTTGGTGAGCATGCGCGACACGAGTGATCCGATAACGACCGAAATGCAAACTGCAACAACCGCAGCAAGGGCCATGGCGTTAAAGGTCTTCTCCCTAAACGCAGAATCTGCCTTGGTGAGCAAGGCATCGGAGCCGATGGCCCACAGCTTTACTTGTCCGACATGCTCGCCGGAAGACGTTATGATTTCGACGTTTGCAACGCTATCGGAGCCGGTGGGAGCCGACGAGACCGGACTATGCGATGCTTTTTTCCCGCTCGAGCTGCTCGACGGCGATTCGTTCTCGCGCACATCGGCGGTCGCGCTTGCCGAAGGCCATGAGTCGTCATAAACGACAACGCCTTTCTTGTTGACGACCTGCATACCCAAATCGTCGGACACCAAACTCGATGTCGCGACCGTACGTAGCTCGCCCGCAGTCCAATTGCCGTTTTCCTCATACGACGTCGCAAGCTTTTCGGCAGCGGAATTTGCGATTTCGACGATATTGGAGCGCGTGTAATCCGAAAAGACCGTGCCCCACACAACAGAGACCACGCCCACCAGCACCAATACCGTCATGAGCGATGTCAGAGCAAAAGCAAGTGCCATGCGCGAGGGATAGCTCATCGTTGGCCGTGAATCGGAGCGAGGCGTGTTCCAACTAGCCTTGGAACCCGCCTCGCTCTCCTGCTTGTGCTTTTGTCCGATTTCAAAGCGCGCAGGTGTCATATGTGATTTCCCTATTTCTCGTCCGACTTATCGGTCTTGGCCGGAGCCTCGAAGCGATAGCCGACACCGTGGACGGTGTAGAGCCACTTGGGCTTCTTGGGATCATCGCCCAGCTTGGCGCGAAGGTTCTTCACGTGGCTATCGATGGTGCGCTCATAGCCCTCAAAGTCGTAGCCGAGCACCTTCTCGACCAGCTCCATGCGGTTGTAGACGCGACCGGGGTGACGGGCAAGCGTGGTGAGCAGCTTAAACTCGGAAGCCGTCAGGTCGACTTCCTTGCCCTCGACCAAAATCTTGTGGCCCGAGATATCGATGACCAGATCGCCGAAGTCGAGTACCTCGACGGCTGGCTCGTCGGCCTGATGGGCACGGCGGAACAGAGCGCGAACGCGCGCGACAAGCTCGCGCGGCGAGAACGGCTTAATCAGATAGTCGTCGGCGCCGAGCTCAAGACCGATAATGCGGTCCTCGATCTCGCCCTTGGCAGTCAGCATGATGATGGGGACATCCGAGGTATCGCGAATGGTGCGGCAAACGCGCTCGCCGGGGATCTTGGGGAGCATAAGGTCGAGCACGACCAGGTCAAACTGATGCTTCTCGAACTCCTCGATCGCGGACTGGCCGTCGCCGACACCCACAACCCAGTAGCCTTCGCGCTCGAGATAGGCAGCGACGGCGTCACGGATTGCCTTCTCATCCTCGACCAGCAGAATCTTTTTTGCATCTGAAGCCATAACACGGCCCCCCTGTCTCAATCAGCTAAGAACAAGCCCATTTTAACGCACCTGAGCCCGCCGGATGCCACTATGACGCGGCAGCTCGGCGGGCGGTACTCACAATTACAACGCGTTTATTCCCCTGTTGGCGCCTTTTTAACCCCTCTAAGCTTAAAGAGAGAATAGGCGTGCGGTGACCGTCTCGGGTATACCCTGGCTGTTGCGCACCGTGGCGTACGTAAGGAATGAGTCCGATTTTCCCGCCGTAGCTGGATAATCGCCATATTCCAAAGCGCGGTCGGGCGACAGTAGCGAGCCATAGGTCTTGGCAGAAGTGTCGATGAGAAAATGCGATGACTGTACCTTAACGAGATATTTATTCTTCTTGCCGGCAGCACATGCGAGCGGCTCGCGGGACAGGAAGAGGTACGGCCCTCCCTCATTACCGATATACGTGCCCATGTTGCCCAGGCTGCCCACGCCACTATAGGTCGCCTCGATAGAAAACACGAAGGTATCGCCCATATATACGGCCTCGAAAGGCGAGACTGACGAGGGAAGGACTAGCTGGGCACGTTTGGTGTTGTTGTCATCGGTCAGATCGATTGCCGTTATGCCGTAGTAGACGCCCTCGTCGTTGCGGACACGCGGCGAGATGGTCAAAATGCCGTCGCTCACGCGCGGGGCCGACGCAAAGCGGCCCGTCGATTTCCAAATTGTCTCGGCCTTGGATTCATCAAGCGAGCGACGATAGCAAAACGAATCACTACTCGTTTTATTGCCGCCTGCCGAAGGCATTTTATACCAGATGGCTGATGACCCGAACGCCGTAAACAGCGGCGGATCGTAGTCCTTGCCACCTCGATCGAGCTCAACCACGTCGCCAGAGAGCGAAGCGCCCGACAGATTTTGAGCGTAGAGCTTCCACGATGAACTGGCAAAGTTCATCTCAACCCACGCAAACACGCCGTCGCCGGCACGGACATCGTAAAAAGCATATCCCGTGCCCTCGATAGGATTCTCAATTAATGTGGTAAGCGAGCCATCGCCCAGGTTGAGCATACCGAGTGTGTTGGCGTGCAGTGCCGATGCGGGCGCCATCATTGCCGCAGCATAGTCACCATCGCAGTAGTACAGCAACGTGCCCAGCGGCAGCGTCCACGATGCCGCCGGCTCAAGATCGATGTCAACTGCCTCGTACTCATCAGTAATCGAGACAATCTTCGAATCGTCCTTGATAACCTGCGGCTCGCCAGCGGCATCATCACTGGTGCCTGTTTTTTTCGAACATCCGGCAAGCACCGTGGCAGCGCTCGCGGCAGCTCCACCGAGCACAAAGCCGCGGCGCGATATTCCGTTCTTGATGTGGTCGGCGATACCCATTAGGCGATCTCGGCGCGAGCGGCCTCGATAGCGCGCGAAAGCTGATCAGCGCAAGAGGTCTTCTTCATGCCGCAGGTATTGCCGGCAAGAACCTCGATCACACGGTCGGCAGGAGCGCCCTCGACCAGTTTGGAGATGGCCTTGAGGTTGCCATCGCAGCCGCCGGTAAACTCAACGCCCAGCACCTTGCTGCCATCGTCAGAGAGATTGAGGTGAATATTGCGAGAGCATACACCCTGCGGCTTGTAATCAAACGAAATCATGCGATCCCCTCTCAGAATGTTATTCGAGACGACTATTATCCCCGTCTTTCCCTAAATGCAACGAGGCGCTTTGCCGGCAACACACATTACCAGCAAAGCGCCCTAAAAAGCTAGCGTTATGCCCGAACCTACTCGAAGCTCAGCTGCTCCAGACGATCAAAGACCGTGTCGATACGGGTGAGGAAGTCCCACGGATCAAAGATCTCGTCGAGCTTCTCCTGGCTGACGGTGCAGCGCGGGTCGGCCTCGAGACGCTCCTTAAAGGTGGGGCCGGAGACACAATCCTGCACCTCGTGCCAGGTTGCCATGGCGTTCTCCTGCACAATGGCGTACGCGTCCTCGCGGGTGATGCCCGTGTCGACGAGGGCCAGCAGCACCTTGGAGGAGAAGATGAGGCCGCGGGTCTTATTGAGGTTGGCCATCATGCGGGCAGGGTACAGCTGCAGGCCGTCGATAACGCGGATGAGGCACTGGAACATGTGGTCGAGGGCGATGAAGCTGTCGGCCTGGGCGACACGCTCGGCAGAGGAGTGCGAAATGTCACGCTCGTGCCACAGGGCGACGTTATCGAAGGCAACCTGGGCGTTGGACTTCACGACGCGCGACAGACCGCAGACCTTCTCCATGGTGATCGGGTTGCGCTTGTGCGGCATGGCGGAGCTGCCCTTTTGACCCTTGCGGAACGGCTCCTCGGCCTCGAGCGTATCGGTCTTCTGCAGATTGCGAACCTCGGTAGCGATGCGCTCGCAGGTGGCCGCGGTGGTGGCGAGAACGCCGGCGAGATAGGCGTGATGGTCGCGGCTGATAACCTGCGTGGACAGCGGGTCGTGAACCAGACCCAGGTGCTCGCAGACATACTCCTCGACAAACGGTTCGATGGAGCTGTACGTGCCAACAGCGCCCGAGATGGCACCGAAGGCAACATTCTTGCGGGCGTCCTCAAGACGATCCAGATCGCGCTTGAGTTCCCAGGCCCAAGAGCCGAACTTCATGCCGAAGGTCATCGGCTCGGCGTGGATGCCATGAGTGCGGCCGGCACAGAGCGTGTTGCGCTCCTCAAAGGCGCGACGCTTGCAAATCTCGCCGAGCTTCTTGACGTCCTCGATGATCAGGTCGCAGGCCTGGGTGAGCTGGTAGCACAGAGCCGTGTCGCCCAGATCGGAGCTGGTCATGCCATAGTGAACCCAGCGGCTGGGCTTGGGGTCGCCCTCGGGAACATCGGCGTCGATGTACTCCTTCATGTTGGTCAGGAAGGCGATGACGTCGTGGCGCGTGACCTCCTCGATCTCGTCGACCTTTGCCTTCTCAAAGTTGGCATGGTCGCGGATCCACTGGGCTTCGTCTTTAGAAATGCCGATCTTGCCGAGCTCCGCCTGGGCCTCACAGGCCAGGACCTCGATCTCCTGCCAAATGGCGTACTTGTTCTCGAGGGAGAAGATGTGTCCCATCTCCGGGCGGGTATAGCGATCGATCATAGCGGCTCCTTTTTGGTTATTGGCACGTTGGTCGTAACCCAACCATTGTACCGTGCGCAGGTGCAAGTATGGGCAGCAGGCATTAACCTAACATTTTGGAATTGGAGCGGGCAACGGGACGTCCGCGTATTTGCTTCGCAAATCCGCACCGGCTGCGGTCGATCTCCTCGGATTCACGGAGACGATGGGGAAGACTTTGTTGAATTGGCCGCCCCAAAGTCTCCCGCGCTCGATGGAGCGGGCAACGGGACGTCCGCGTATTTGCTTCGCAAATCCGCACCGGCTTCAGGCGCCTGCCGGCGCCTTCGCCTGCTCGCTACAAACGCTTCGCGTTTGTTTTACGCTCGCACCCTGGCGGGTTCGAGTCCCGGCGCTTTATTGAAAAAAGCACGGCACCGGAACGGTGTCGTGCTTTTACTTTTTCTGGAGCGGGCAACGGGACTCGAACCCGCGAGTGTCAGCTTGGGAAGCTGATGCCTTACCACTTGGCGATGCCCGCTTGTGTGTTGGCTAGTATAACGCGGTTGTCTTGTTCGATACAAGGGTGGCGATGCTTGTTTTAGCTGTGGAGATTCGTTTGAAAATCGCATCAATTGTGGAGACGAGGACCTTTGGCCTCCTGTTCTCCTTATCTTCTACCTGCGCTTTTGCCTGATTGTTGTATTTGAGCTCAATTTGTCAGGAATTGGGCAAGCTTTTGGTCAGGCTCCGGTACTTACCCGCATGAACCTCGGGGGTAGCCTCATCCTACGCGTCGCAACCTCCCCATGCGGCGCACGAGGGATAAGGAGCAGCCATGTCCAACGCACCCACGCACTCTGTCCACAGCGCAATCGCAACAGGTCCGCTGCTCCTGCTCCTCTTCCTGCTTTTCGGCTGTCTGGCACCGGGAGCCGCATTTGCCGTCGATGGCTACGACCAGCTCGGCTTCCGCACTATTAGCGATGATTGTGGGCCCTTCTTCATCGGCAAGTATGAAGCTCAAGACGCCTCGATTGCCTACTGCATGAACCAGGAGCGCCCCGGCCCCACCAAGCCGGGCGGCCCATGGCTCAACTTTGATCAAGGCTGGGTGTGGCTCGACGACGAGTTCGCGGCAATCGTTTGTCACGGATATCCTACCGCCACGTCGTTTGGCGGTTACCATCTTTCACCCGATCGCGCCCGCGCCGCCACCCAGCTTGCCGTATGGATGCTCAACGGCACTACCCATGTCGACGGCACCTACTCCTACACAACCGCTCAGGGCAAAACCAAGAGCGGGCACTTTACCGCCGACAATGAAGTCGTGGCGGCTGCGCGGTGGCTCCACGACAGCGCAAAATCAGGAAGCATCAAAGCCGCTCCGCACCGCGCGCGGCGCTATATAGGAACCGTATCGGGCGGCAGCAAACGTCAAGACATGCTCTATGTACTGCCGGCGGTCTCTGTTTCCTTCCAAAAGCAGTCTGCAAACGCTGCCATTACCAGCGGAAACAATACTTATCAGTTTGACGGGGCAACATTCGATGTTTTTGAGAGCGCCAGCGGCGCGCGTGTCGGCACCGTCCAGATGGACAGCAACGGTCGAGCGCAGGCAACACTCCTACCCAACACGGCATACTACCTAGTTGAGATAACAGCGCCAGCTGGTTATATCCCCCTGCACGATCGCATTGCCTTTACCACGACGAATAACGGCGGATACGTCACCATTGATGAACAACCCGGCACCATTACCTTGCGCATTGTAAAGCTCGACGCCGCAACGAATGCAGGCCCCCAAGTTGGAGCTTCGCTCGCAGGAGCAGAATTCGTGTGCGTATCGCAATCAACCCCTGGATGGACACAAACTCTCAGGACCGATGAAAGCGGTCGAGCTACCCTCACCGATGTCCCCCTGGGAACCTTTACCATCTATGAATCGAAGGCGCCCGAGGGCCATTTGCCCTCCGGTGACAGTTGGTCTTACACCGTTGGAGCCGACCAACTCGGCGATTCAGGCGTGGTCGAGATCGAATCTCGCGTTTCCAATATCCCCATTGCGTTTGACCTTGAGATTTCCAAATTCAAGGACTACGGCAATAGCGATCAATCCGGCCTGGAGCAGCCGGCAGGAGATGTTGTCTTTGAGGTTGTCAGTAACAGCTCTCAGCAGGTTGTTGGCACACTGACTACAAACATCTATGGCTTTGCCTCCACCAAAGACCAGCCCGAAGCATGGTTCGGCACAGGCAAGCGACCAGCCGGTGTCCACGGAGCCGTCCCATACGACCGCGCCGGCTACACGGTTCGTGAGGTTCCGGAAACCGTCCCCGAGGGTTTTAAACGTGCGGGGGAATGGACCGTCGAGGCCAATCAGATTTCCGACGGCGCCGAGCTTCAATATATCGTGGACAACCACGCTCTGTCGACGCATCTCCAGATTGTAAAACGCGATGCCCAAACAGGCGCCTCTGTTCCCCTAGCCGGATTCACCTTCCAACTCCTCGACAGCAATCACAAACCTGTCTCACAAACATGCTGGTATCCAGCACATAACGTAATGGACACCTTTACGACTGACGCGACCGGCACCGTCACACTGCCCGAATCGCTCGTGCCGGGCACCTATTATGTACGCGAAACCTCGGCCAAAGAGCCCTATCTTGTCGGCGGAGAGATCGAGGTAAACATACCCGCCGATATAAACCTAACGCCCGTTGCAATCGTCTCGTATTATGACCACGCCGCGACCGGAAACATCAGGATCGTTAAAACCGATGCCGTAGACGGCAGCAGCCTCGCGGGCGCCATCTTTGAGATCCGTGCCTCAGGTGATATCGTGCGCCCCGACGGTAGCATTGCCGCGCTCGACGGCGAGGCTGTCGCTACCGTCACGACGGATGAAACTGGAGAAGCACGCGCGGACGACCTCCCGCTGGGATCTGGCACCGCACGCTACGAGGTTGTCGAGACTCAAGCGCCGACCGGCTTCTTGCTCGACCGGACGCATCATATCGTCGACCTTACCTATGCCGACCAGAAAACACCCGTTGTGGAAGCACGGCTTAACGTATCCGACGATTACACCAAGGTTGATATCTCCAAGGTCGATGCAAGCGGAGAGCAGGAAGTGAAAGGCGCACAGCTCACCTTATATGGTCCCGATAAAACCGAAATAGACTCCTGGACCTCATCCGACAAGCCGCACCGCATCGAACATCTTGCACCCGGTACCTACTCGTTGCGCGAAACGATGTCTCCGCGGACCTATGACCTTGCCGAGGAGATAACGTTTGAAATAAAGGATACGGGAGAAGTCCAATCCGTCGCGATGAAGGATGCGCCCATCGAGATCAAAGGACAGGTCGACAAGCGTCAGGAACTTGTCCAACCTATCGGGAAGGGTCTGCTGGCCAACGGCGATGGTAAAAATCGCGCCGCAACGCAAACCAATACGGACGGTCTTTTCTCCTATACCATCGATGCTCGAAACGATTCCGCTACTTGGGTTGATGAGTTTACGATTACCGATGATCTTGAGTGCGCCAAAGACGGCACGGCGAGATTCGTCTCAATCGAAACCCCCGTCGCCATCGGCGACCTCAACGGTCTGTGCAACGTGTGGTATCGCACGACGCCGTTGGACTCGACAGACGTCGATGAGCCGGCAAACGCGACGCTTGACGATGGGCACGAAAATCCTTGGCTTGAGTCCGACGAAGTAAAAGAGAGTCTGGGTGAAGATTGCCGCCTCGTCGATTACGACGGCTGGCACCTCTGGAAGGCGGATGTCTCGACCACGGAATCCGCCACACTCGAGGCGAAAGAACTCGACCTTTCATCCAATACCGTCGTGACGGGCATTCGCATTGAATACGGTGCGGTAGCCGCCGACTTTACGACTCGAAGCGATACGGATTCTTGGACCCGTGATGATCTCAAAGATGAGCACGACGACCTTGACGATGCCAAAGCAATCCTTGGCACAGATGCTCGGGGCGCAGTCGTGCACATGCAGGCAACGTCGGCTTACACACCCCAAACTGCACTCACCAACAGCGCGCGCGTCGATCTTTGCCGCAACGGCGGCGGCGATAAACTTGAGTCACATGACGAGGACCGTGTCATTCAACGCTGTACCCTACCGCAGGACCTACCGGCAACAGGATCAGCTCCCATCGCCGCTTGCATCACCGCGCTCCTGACCTCGGGTGCCGCAGCCCTATGGTTCGCTCGCCTTAGGTCAATCCCAAAGAAGCGCTAGCGCGATGAAAAAGCGGGCGAGCCAGTCCCCCGGCTCGCCCGCTTTCAATCATTTAAATCGCCGCATCTACTCTGCAGACGAAGATCCACCATCAACGATTGCCTGCTCGGACTCAGGAATCCCATCGGCGCCCGTGCTCTGTTCTTGCTCCACCTCTTCGCTGATTGCGGAGGCGGGGGTCGAGCCCTTCGCGCCCACGATGTAGGCAGCTCCAAACCCTAACGCAATGGCAATCAAGGTCAAAATCACGTAGACAGGCCAATGGCGCTTAATATACGAAAACACGTTGACTCCTTAGAGCTCCGTCTACGAACGGCGGATAACCTCGGTCACGACCTCGGATACCGTGGCAATGTTCGTCGGGTTGACATTGTGGGGCAGGTCGTCCTCGGTACGAGCACAAGCCAGACGCGTGCCGTCCACGCCGGCGATGGTGAGGGCTCGGCGGCTCGCCTCGAGCGCGGCATAGGCATCGGTCTTGGCATAGGGCATCTCGAGCGCGCCACAATCGACATGGAACGACTTGCACACCTTGCTGACCAGGTTCATGATGCGGCGATCGCCCTTGAGCAGCTGCTGTTCGCCCTCAACCGTCACCACCGAAAGCCTACCGGCGCCGACGGATTCAAGATTGATGAAGAATACGCCGCGGAGCTTATCGCGATGCGAAGCCAAGAAGGCCTTCATACCGGCGCCATCACAGTCCGAGGCGCCCGTTGCCACAAACCAGATATCGTGACCGAGCAGCTCATCATCGCCCATAGAGGCGACAGCCGAGAGCATATCTTCGGAAGAAGCGCCGTCGGAAGACGTAGCGCCGCCCTTCCAGCCATCGTTATCGTCCTCGAAATTATCCCACGAACCGATGCCGCGACCGGACTTCTTGGCATCGTAATCGTCTTCGACGCCCAGCCAATCACTCATGCTGTCCTGTTCGTTTTTCTTTTTACGACCGAACAGGCCGCCCAGGCCGCGCTTGCGAGACTTGGGTGCCGCCGGGGCAGGAGCCGAAATGGTCTCGATCGGCTGAGCACCCGACGCAACGGGCATAGGAGGCGCAACGGGTGCCGATGTGGGTTCGGGACCCTGAGCGGTAGCAAAGGGGTCGTTGACCTGTGCGGAGGGGTCGGGAAGGTCGAACAGCGACGTGCGAGACGCAACGTTTGCCTGCTTCATCGACGGTAGCGACGGATCGGGGACCGAAGCCAGCGGAGACGAGGAAGGTGCGGGCGACGGAGCCGACGCCGGATCGGGAACATTCATCTGCGGACGCGGCGATGCCTGGGAGGAAATCTGGGCCATAAGGGAATCGACCGTTTCGTCCTGGGTGGGAGCAACATCGGCAACCGTGGCACCGGAACCACTCGGGGTCGGCATGGTGAAAATCTGCGTGGAGTAAGGCCTCGACTCATCTGTCTCGGGAGCCTCGGAAACCGCAGGCACTTCCTCCTGCTCGACCTCGGTCGAATCATCTTGCTCGGCTGCCGCGTATTGCTCTTCGTCAGAGTTGGCCTCGACGGGCTCGTCCTCGGCGGCATCTTGGATTTCGGCAGCATCAATAGGCCCGTCATCGTCTGCCGCGTCGCCCTGCTCATCGGAAACAGGAAGGGACTCGGCAATCGCGGTGCCTTGCTTTTCAAACGTTATCGTAGAATCGAACTGCGCGGCATCAAACGACATGGTGCTATCGACGTGCTGCTGAGCCTCGAAAGACGTCGTCGCCTCAACAACATCCGCGGACGCCGGTTGCTGAGCCTCAAAGGACGTTGTAGCTTCGGCGGCGTCGACAGGCACGGACTGCATAGCCTCGTTCTGCTCGAACTCTTGCGCCGCGCGCTCACGTGCCGCCTCGGCTGCCTGCTGCTGAGCGATAGCCTCCTGCTCGGCAGCCTCGCGTGCGGCAACGCGCTTCCCCTCGAAATCGTCGACAAATTTCCTGCCCTTTGCAAGCGCACCCTTAAAGAAGTTGGAAGCGCTGGCGCCAATCGAAGAGAACGCGGATGCAATATCGGCATGGGGCGTTGCCGCGGGAATCTCGGCCGAGAAATCAGTATCGCTCTCGTAAGACACGCGCCTCGGCTGTTCAGCGTAATCGTCGTCAGGCTCGTCCCTAACGTCTTGCGCCGGCGCGGCGGGAGCCAAAATGTCCAGTCCTGCCGCGGGATCGATCGCGGACACCGCCTCGGGCTCGGCAACGGCAGCGGCAACCGCGGCAGACTCATCATCCACGGCGACAACGGGCGCAGATGCAGTCACGACGGGGGCAGGCTCGGGCTCAAACGTCGGCTCCTCGCCTTCCTCGTAATCGAGCGTGCAGGACTCGGGAAGCATTCCGAGCGCACGGATGGCATCCGAACCAAAGCGGATGTTGCCGGCGGCATTGCGATAGAGCCTGGGCTCGGGCTCGGCCGCGACAGGCTCCTCCGCCGGCTCGGCAGTGGGAACCTCGTCATTGAACTCTTCGGCCTGGACAGCCTGATTCTGATCCTCGGGCACGATGGCGCCAATCAGCGTCTCGTCGGCAGACGCACCCTCAAAGCCCTCGATCTGCTCGTCGAAAGCCTCGCCCTGTTCGGGCTCGGTCTGAGCGTCGGGAGCAATCGGCTGACCGAACTCGTCCTCGGCGTAGGTAGGCTCTTCATACTCGATGGTGTTGCCGTAGTCGTTTTGCTGTTGGGCCGCGGCATACTCCGCTGCTGCGCGCGCCATCTCCTCGGCACGACGCTTCTGCTCCCCAAAATAGGTATCGAACGGAACATCGTCGGGAAACTCGTTTTCGCCCTGGAAGGGAGCAACGTTGTCCATAACGCCGAGCATAGCGGCGACAGAAGACTTGTTGCACACTGCGCCGGACGTATAGGGAAGCACAAAACGGTTAGAAATGATGTTTGCCGCGTTGGCGAGCGCAACGAGGGAAGCGAGGATCGCGACAATCCACAGCAGAACCTTGAGCGCGCCGGGGAGCGGCAGGATACGCAAGATGGCAACGGCAGCAGGGGCAACCGTGGCAACGGGCAACAGCTTGGCGATGAGCGCACGATACGAAGCATAGGGCTCGCGGGCGAGCAGCTCAGCACGGGGAGAGTCGTAGTGTGCGACAACGACCACCGGGCGGTTGCGCGGAGACGCGAGCGGGCCCGAGGCCTTGTGGTAGGCGATGACATTTTGGCTCACGCCCGTCTTGCCCAGGCGCGAAACCACGGGGTGGCCCGTGCGCTCGAGCACGTAAAGAACGGCGCCGACAATGGCCAGCAAGGTGCCGACCAAGCCGATGCCGCCACCGATGCCCATCAGCAGGGCGCCGGCAAACGCAAGAATACCGGTAACGGCAAATGCCAACCTGCTGGGCGCCGGGGCATTGAACTCCTGAACCTCGGGATCAAAGCCGTGGTTGCGGAAGATCTGAGCGATATCCTCGGCAGCCAAGCGCTCTTCTTCGCTGCATGCCGGCGTGATGCCGGTGTTCTGCAGCAGGTGGTTAATATAGTTCTGGGTGTTCGCCATGTGCGCTCCACATCCATAATCCGACAAATAGGCCCAATGCATGCACATTAGAACCGTATATAGTCGAAAGTATACCCCGAGCGAGCGCAAACGACCGAATTCGGGCCATCTTAACGCCCCGAGCGGACAAGGATATAGCCTAATCTCCATATCGGACTAAAATCATGGCAGCAAACCACCTTCTCATGCGAGGACTCTATGACGGCAAGCGACGCGACCGCGACAATTAAAAAGGGGAATTCGGAGCCCAGTTTCGATAAAACGGCTCAGCGCATCCTCAATCTTTTCTTTGTGCTCAACAGCTCCCCCGAACCGCTGACGACCGAGCAGATCGTCTTGGATTCTGACCTGGGATATGGCTCGGGCAATATCGACTCGGATAAGCGCAAGTTTCGGCGCGATCGTGACAAACTGCTCGAACGCGGCATCTTAATCAAGGAGGTTCGCCCCGCCGGCGCGCAGGAGACCGAGGAAAGCTCATGGACAATCGACCGCGAGCACACGTTTGCGGCAGGCGGCCTCATCACCGCAGACGACGCCGATATCCTGCTCAACGCTATCGACCAGACAATAGCGGCCGGCTCATCCACTTTTGCCGCGCCGCTTGCCGATATTCGTTCCAAGATTGCCTACCTCACCGGCAGGACGACGGCGGACGAAGCACCGATCCGCCGCTCTCCCACCGTCGATGCGGTATGGAGCGCCTTTGCCGAGCGATGCGCGCTGCGATTTTTATATCAGAACGGACGCGGTGGGCAGAAAGAGCGTACCGTCTGCGTCTACGGCATGTTCGAGCGCGAGGGCGTTGCGTACTTCTGCGGCCTCGACAATGCCACCGACGACATCAGGACATTCCGCTGCGACCGTATCGTTCGCGCTTGGCGTCCTTCGAAGGCCTACGCCATCCCTGCAGACTTCAATCTCAACGACTACCTGTTCTTTGAATTCGATTTTGCCGACCGCCCGCCCGTTGCGGCTACGTTCTCGTTCGCCCCGCAGACGCAGATCGATATGATCAACGGCCTCACGCGCGGGCGAGGTGAGCTCGCACACACCGATTCGGGATGGACTTGGACCGTTGACGTGCGAGATCTTGAAGCCGCCGCCTCATTTTGCATGGCCCACGCCATGGACGGCATGAGGCCCATGGCCCCCAAATCGCTCAAGCAGGCGTGGAACCACCTCATTGAAAGGACGGTGCACGAGCATGCCCGTGCGTAAACTCACCAGCGAGCAGAGGCTCTCGCGCGCCATCGACATCATGGAGGCCCTCTACGCCGCCGGCGAGAGCGGCATGACACGAACTGAGATTTGCAGTCGCTTTGACATCACGGGAGTGTCGCTCGACGAGATTCTCGAGATCGTCTCGACGCTCGCGGACCGAGAATCGGGTGCGCGCATCATCTGCGAATGCCACGGCGAGCGTGTGGTCCTCACCGGTGACGCCGGACGTGTGCTACCGCTGCGCTTGAGTACCGCCGAGGGCGCTGTGCTCAACCACGAACTTGAATCGTTGGGGATCGAGCCGCAGACGGCAGCTCGGATTCGACACGCTCTTCTACCCGAAGAGCTCGGCTATAACCAGCGCGTCTTTGACACCGTCAACCACGGGTCGCACTGGCAGCAGCTGAGCTGCGCCATTCAGGACGGCGTTCGCTGCCTCATCTCGTATCGCTCGATGGACGATGCACGGCCACGCGAGCGTCTGGTCGACCCCTTGCGCATTACGGCAAACGGCGACCAAACATACCTGATTGCCTGGGACATCGCGGTCGATGAGCAGCGCACCTATCGCATGGATAAAATCGAGGGACTCACCTTGACGGAAGACTCCGTCGTGCCTCACGCACCGGACGTCGCATCCCTCCACGATTCCCTTGCCCGGACGCAGCGTAGCGCAAAGCTCTTGATGCCATTCGATATGGCGGAGCATCTGGACTGGGCCGGCATCACCCTCATCGAGCGCAGCGGGGCAGACATGGCAACGGTAACCGTGCATTACGGCTCCGAGCGTTGGCTACTGAGCCAGATAATCGCAGCGGGCGGAGCCATCCGCATCTTGGATAACCCCACCCTGTCAAAGCGTCTGTGCGATATGGCAAAAACTCTCGTCTGTCCGCTTTAGCGCCGCCGCTCGTGGCGTGCGCGCCACAGTTGCAGATAGTGCCCGATCTGCGCCGATTCGATGCGCTGGTAGGAGCTCGTGGGCAGCGACGTTAAGAACTTCTTGCCATAGCCCTTCGTCACCAGGCGAGGATCCGCCAAGATCAGCACACCGCTATCGGTCGACGAGCGAATCAAACGCCCCGCGGCCTGCTTAACCTCGAGCACCGCCTCGGGCAGCGAATAGCGCGCCCATGCGCGGTCTTCGCGCAGGTTGCGCTCGCACGAGAGCGGGTCCGTGGGGCTCGAGAACGGCAACTTGGGAATGATGACGCAGCGCAGCGTCTCGCCGCTGGCATCAAACCCCTCCCAGAAGGCCTTGAGCGCAAAAAGCGACGAGGCCGGTTCGTTGATAAACCGGTCGCGCAGGCGACGAGGAGATGAGTTGCGCTGCTGGCAGTTGAGCTCCAGACCCGCACGGGCCATCTTGGGCTCAACGCGGGCGTATAGGTCCTCCATGTCGCGCCGATTGGTGAACAACGTGAGCACCGATCCGCCCATGGCAAGATGGGCGTCGACCAGTACGCGCTCGAGCGCCGTAAGATAGCTCTCACGATCGCGCGGATCGGGGATATCGCCCGCAACGACTACAGCCATGTTCGAATCGAAGTCGTAGCTCGAATCCAAGTGCAGCGATGACGACGTTGAAGCACCGATGCGATCAAGGCCGACCGCATGGTTAAAGTGCTCAAAGCTTTTGGACACCGTCATGGTCGCCGAGGCAAAGATAGCCGTGTGAACCTCGGGTAGCCACTCGGTTGCCAAAGCCTCGCCAATGTCGATGCGCTCTGCGGTCATCGACTCTCCGCCGGCACGAAGTCTGCGATTGACCTGCAGCGAGTACACGTAGTGTTCATCGGTGCCATCAATGATGAGTTTGAGGTTCTCGGCCAGCTCGTGCAGGCGGCGCGAGATATCACCCAGGTCGACAACAACCTCGGGCTTGTCGGCGGCGACGGCTTGCACCAGCGCGTCGACGCTCTTGTCAGCTTGTTCCAATGCGTCGATGCCAGTGTAGGCCGACTGTAAGAAATCATGCCAGTCGTCTGATTCGCGCAGCTCGGGGCCAATCCATAGATTGGCATTGTCATAACCCCCACGCGCACGGCGGCCGAGCTCGCGAACGCCATCGAACACGTCGGCGATTGCCATGCTCGCGCGGGCAACCGTCGACGTCGCCTTGGCAGTAAGGCCCAGATAGAGCGTAGAGCCCTCGGAGGTTGCCAAATCACGGGAAACCTGGCTTAGTGCGCCGGTGCTCGAGCCACCCAGGCGCTCGAACAGGACGCGTGATTCGTCCGCCGACACCACGCGCGCCCACTGACGGCGCGCCTCGCGCTCGATGGAATGGGCCTCGTCGATTACCCAATGACGAATCGGAGGCAAAATCCTGCCCTCGGCCGCGACGTTACGGAACAGCAGGGAATGGTTGGTGACCACCACATCGGCATGCGCCGCACGACGGCGAGCACCGTGGACCAAACATTTATCAGGGAAAAACGGGCAGAGGCGACGAGCACACTCGCGCGAGGCCGTCGTAAAGTCGGGACGGTTGACGCTGCGCCACCGAATGCCGAGCGAGTCGAGGTCGCCATCGGCTGATTGGCAGACGTACGCCATAATGACCGCGACCGCCGTGAGCGTGTCCGCCGGATCGCGCTTGGTGGTGATCTCGACCTGGCCGCGGCTCATGCGCTCGAGCTTGCGCAGGCACGGATAGTGGTCATACCCCTTGAGAGCGCAAAATGACAGACCACCGTTCAGTTGCTCGGCAAGTTTTGGCAGCTCATGGTACATGAGCTGGTCGGCAAGATTGTTCGATTTGGTCGCAATACCAACCGTGATGTTGTTACGGCGTGCTGCCTCGGCAAAAGGCACCAGATAGGCCATCGATTTGCCGACGCCTGTGCCCGCCTCAATTACACGATGAGTGCCCGTGACCAGCGCATCGCGGACCTCGAGCGCCATCGCGATCTGCTCATCACGCGGCTCGTAGGTGGGATACATGCGATTGACCAGGCCACCTGGCGCATAGTCCGCCTCAATCTCCTCACGACTCGGCATCTTGAGGACCGGCAGTTCGTCGGCGTCCACCCGATCGTCGGCGCGATCGGCCTTGAGAACGTCAGCACGAGCGGCGCTGAGGGAGAAGATAGAACCAGGGTTCTGCCCTGCCAAGAACGAGAAGATAGGGCGATAGGACCAAGGCACGTCCGGATGCATGTCGGCTAGGCGCGCCATGAGGCCCTGGGGCAAGTCGGTGAGCGCCACGAGCAACACGCGCCATACGCCACACAGGGCGTCGACGTCGGCATTGGCACGGTGTGACACCGAGTCACAGCCAAACAGATCGGCCATAAAAGACAGCTTGTGCGAGGCCAGGCGCGGAAGCGCGATGCGCGACAGCGCCAGCGAATCGATCCAAATATCGCTCACGTTGACGCCGCCTTTGACCGACTCGATAAACGAGCGGTCGAACGTGGCGTTGTGTGCGATCACCGGGCAGCCACCGACAAAATCGGCGAGAGCGGCGACGGCCTCAACCGCCGACGGGGCATCTGCCACATCGGCATTTGTAATGCTCGTGAGCTCGGTAATCTCGGCGGGAATCAGCTGTTTGGGATGCACGAAGGTATCGAAGCGGTCGATGACCTCGCGGCCCGAAAGACGGGCCGCCGAGATCTCGATCAGCTCGTTGTCCTGCACCGAAAGACCCGTGGTCTCGGTATCGAGGACAATCACATCTTCCTCGATAAGGCCGAAGGACTGCGTTTTGGCGCGGTCGGCAAGCGTGGCATAGGAGTCGATGACAAACTGCGGCGTTCCTGACGAAACCGCGTCCTCGATTAGCATGCAATGCCCGCTCGACGAAGGCCCATACGGATCAGGCTGTCACAGACCTGCGGGAACGTCATGTCGTCGGTGTGGCGAATCTCATCCGGATACAGCGACGTATCGGTCATGCCGGGAATGGTATTGGTCTCGAGGATAACGGGGCCGTCCTCGCTCACAATAAAGTCGCTGCGCGAGATACCCAGGCAACCGAGGGCCTTGTGAGCGGCGCAGGCAAGCTCCTGAGCGCGAGCGTAATTCTCGGGTGAAATCTGCGCCGGAATGCGATGGATATCCGTAGGGTCGACATACTTCACGTCCAGATCGTAGAACTCGCAGTCCTCGGGCTTACGAATCTCGACAATCGGCAGGGCGCGCACGTCATCTTCGCCGTATACGCCAACGGTGATCTCGGTACCCTCGATGCACTTCTCGACCAGCACTTTGTCGCCGTACTCAAACGCCTTGGCGATTGCCGCGGGCAGCTCGGAGGGCTCATGGACCAGGGAAATGCCATAGCTGGAACCGTTGACGGCCGGCTTCACAAAGCAGCGCTCGCCACAAACCTCGACGATATGATCGATATCGACTTCATCGCCCACCTCGAGCGCAAGGCCGGGGGCAATGGGAATGCCCGCCTTGGCGTATAGGAGCTTAGAGACCTCCTTGTCGGCACCGCAGGCGCTGGCAAGTACGCCCGAGGCCGTGTAGGGGATACCCAGGGTCTCCATGGCACCCTGCATGGCGCCATCCTCACCGCCGGCGCCGTGCATGGCGATAAATGCCAAATCGAATCCGCCGTTCGCCATGGTTACCATAAAGTCATCAGCGGCCGTGTCAAGCAGCTCCACCGAGGTGTAGCCGGCTTCCTTCAGTGCCACCACAACGTTCTTTCCCGAATCGAGCGAGATCTCGCGCTCGGCGGAATGACCGCCCGCCAAGACCGCTACGTGCATGTTCTCTAGGCTTTTACCCGGCATGGGCAGACTCCTCCTCTATAATTTCTGCAGCTGATACCATATTGTAGCGATACCCTCTACGTTTCCCCAAAATCGAAAGGCTTCCATGAATCCCAGGACTAAATCTCAGGACATTCGCGACTTGAGCCAAAACGATATTCGCGAGCTCGTGGCCGAACTTGGCCAGCCCGCCTTCCGCGCGAAGCAGCTCATCGAATGGGTCTTTGAGAAGAACGTTTGTTCGTTTGACGATATGACCAACCTTCCCAACGCTTTCCGTGAGCAGCTTAAAGAGGCTTTTGCCTTTGATACGCCGACTGAACTCACCAAGCAGGTTTCCAAAGATGGCTCGCGCAAGTATCTGCTCGAGTACCACGATGGCATTTCCGTCGAGACTGTCGGCATGCCCCGTCGTAACAAACTTTCCGTCTGCGTTTCCACCCAGGCAGGCTGCGGCATGGGCTGCGCCTTTTGCGCTACCGGTCTCAACGGCCTCAAGCGCTCTCTGACCGCTCAAGAGATCGTCGACCAGGTGCTTCATGTATCCAACGACTTTGGCGAGCGCGCCACGAGCGTTGTCTTCATGGGCCAGGGCGAGCCGTTTGCCAACTACGACGAGGTTCTCAAGGCATTGCGTATCCTCAACGACCCCGATGGTATCGGTATCGGCGCTCGTCACCTCACCGTCTCTACCAGCGGCGTTATTCCCGGTATTCGCAAATTTGCCGATATCCCCGAGCAGTTCACTCTTGCCGTTTCCCTGCATTCCGCCATCCAGTCGACGCGCAATAAGCTCATGCCCGGTGTTAAGAAGTACACGCTGCTTCGCCTTCACGAAGCGCTTCAGCTCTACACCGAGAAGACTGGCCGCCGCCCGACCTATGAGTATGCCATGATCGAAGGCGTCAACGATACGAATCCCGAGATGCAGGCACTCTGCGACTTCTGCGAGGGAACGCTGTGCCACGTTAACCTGATTCAACTTAACGACATCGAGGGCAGCCCGCTCAAGCCGTCGCCGATTCATAAGGTTGAGGATCTTCAGCGTCGTCTTGAGTCCCGTGGCATCGAGACCACGATTCGTAACTCCCGTGGTAACGATATTGACGCCGCTTGCGGGCAGCTGAAACAGCGCTTCAAAGTTCAGAAGAACGCATAGGGGAGTCGCACTCCAAAACGTTTCATGTGAAACATCGAACGGCCCCTGTTGCAGGATATGCAACCGTGGCCGTTTCATTTATTGACCTCAATTTTGGACCGCTGCTAGCTTTCCCATTTTTTTGGCCAAAATAAGGGGCCCTTGTCTCATGAATCAGACAAGGGCCCCCTCAAAATATGCAGGGTAATCGTAAGGTACCTAATAGCCTACATTTTCCCATTGGTTGTTAACCCAACCTTGATTAATCTTAGGATTTTTCGTTACCTGAGCAGTGCGCATGGCAACATCTTCTGTCATAACATCCATTTTCTTCTTGGATGTATCAACGATATCTTGCGCGCTACGAAGCAAACGACCTCGAAGTTCATCGTCTGTCGCGATCTTATAGCCAGCAAAGGCACCAGCCGCGACAGTCGTCGCCAACGCAATCGCAGTAAAAATCTTATTCCTCATCTTGGCCTCCTTGATCAAACTGAATCATTTCACCAAGAATACGAGAGAGCTCTTCCTCGTCTTTAAATTCAATCTCAATCTTATTCTTTCCACGCGAGCTCTTCACACGCACGTTGGTATTAAATACCTGACGAAGTACACGCGCAGCCTTTTTAAAAGACTGAGGCGTTGCAGGCCGCGGCGTCTTAGGTGTCTCTCCGGCAGAAAACAATGGAGCAAGATTTTCTGTCGCTCTTACGGAAAGGCCCTCCGCAACAACCTTCTCTGCAAGTCGAATTCGAGCATCCTCATAGGGAACTGCAAGAATCGCACGTGCGTGACCAGCAGTAAGTTTACCCTCAAAAATCATCTGCTGAACTACTTCGGGGAGATCGAGAAGGCGCAGCGAGTTTGTAATTGCAGAGCGTGACTTGCTTACGGCCTTCGACAATGCCTCCTGGGTCATACCGCTAGCATCGATGAGCTGGCGATAGCCCTTAGCCTCTTCGACGGGATTCAGATCAGAACGCTGAAGGTTTTCGATAAGAGCAAGAGCCAGCATCTCTTCATCATTAACATCTTTAATGATGACAGGCAGTTCTTCAAGACCAGCAAGCTTTGATGCCTGGTACCGACGCTCACCAGCGATGATCTCATAGCCGTTTCCATGCTTGCGAACCAAAAGCGGCTGCAAAACGCCATGTTCTTGGATTGACTCACTTAACTCACGAAGTTCAGTTTCGTTAAAGTGAATTCGTGGCTGATTAGGGTTGGGAACAATATCCTCAATAGGTAGTTTTGTTTCAGATGCGGCATTTGAAGCCGATGTAGCCGAACCACCGGTCTCATACTCAGCCTCTGAGACCAAAGCATTGAGTCCACGTCCCAATCCGCCACGTTTCTTTACACTAGGCACGCTTGATCACCTCTTTTGCAAGGTTCATATAAGCTTTTGCACCCTTATTTTGAGGTGCATAGGTAATTACTGGTTCTCCAAAAGACGGAGCTTCGGAGATTTTAACCGTACGGGGGATTAGCGTCTTAAATGCCTTATCACCAAAGTACGATTGAACCTCCTCAACAACCTGATTCGATAGAGAAGTACGCGAGTCATACATGGTCATAAGCACACCATAGGTGTCTAAGCCCTTGTTCAGACGTGATTTGACCATCTTCATTGACTCTAGCAGCTTCGTAACGCCCTCGAGTGCATAGTACTCGCACTGGATCGGAATCAAAACGCTGTCTGCTGCGGTCAAGGCATTGATAGTAAGCAGGCCGAGCGAAGGAGGACAGTCAATGAAAATAAAATCGAACTCGTCCTGAATCGGCTCAAGCAAATCTTTGAGGCGGGTTTCACGAGCAATTGCGCTTACGAGCTCAATTTCGGCACCTGCAAGCTGAATCGTAGCTGGAATTACGAATACCTTTTTGCAATTTGTATCAAGAACAAGCGATTCTGCCGGCACATCATTCAACAATGCATCATAGATGCAGTGATCAAGGTCTTCTTTTTCAATTCCAAATCCACTGGTGCTGTTTCCCTGCGGATCAAAATCGACAATCAGTGTCTTACGACCCTGCTCACCCAGTGCTGCTGCAAGGTTTACAGCCGTCGTTGACTTACCGACGCCGCCTTTTTGATTGATGATTGCAATGATACGCGTGTCTTTTGCGTTCTTAGAACGCTTAACGTCGCGAAATCCCACGGTCCCTCCTGGTGTGTATTAAAGCTGTCAAACGGAGGATGTTTCACGTGAAACATTCCGATTCGATATCAACCGCCATGTTTCACGTGAAACACTGCAAGTTGTTAGTATCCATTATGTTTCACGTGAAACATCTAGGCAAGCGGATTCTTCTTAGCCATGCCATTTGCACGAGGCAATGAAACGGATGCTGGATGACTCTTCTTGAGAACAATGAACTCCCTGTGGCCCAAGCCCTCAGGCAAATCGATTGCGTCATTAAGAAGCAAAGTGAAGCCGCAAATCTTAGCTGCCGACATACCTGAAACTAGCTCCTCATCCGAAGGATTACCCTTGGTGATAACAAATAGACCTCCATCCTTGAGGAACGGAGCCGCATACTCAACAAGAATCGGTAGAGGGGCAAGTGCGCGGGCGGTTACGACAGAAAACTGCTTCTTATGGCTTCGAGCATATTCTTCAAGGCGATCATGAATCGCATGAGCATGTTTCAACCCAAGAGCATGAACAAAAGAATTGACGGCATCAACCTTCTTACCAACAGAGTCAATATAAGTAGTTTTACGATGCGTGGTTATGGTTAACGGAATA
>CABUDQ010000029.1 GCA_902490365.1 uncultured Collinsella sp.
GGGACGACAGGATTTGAACCTGCGACATCCTGCTCCCAAAGCAGGCGCGCTACCAAACTGCGCCACGTCCCGAAGGTGTTGAGCAGCTAAGGTCTAAACCTTGCGTGTCCCAAAGCGAAGGAAATTATAGGGGAGACTCCCCGCCTGTGCAAGCGACGATACCCTAGCTCCTCGAATGTGCAACAAACCGGCTATGGAGCAGGCCGATCACAAACGCCACCACGGCAACCGGCGCCCACGCGGCTCCAATGTCTGCCAGCGGCAGCGCATCGAACGGCAGCCACGCGCCCGTAAAGAACGCATCGCGAACCGAGGTGATCACGCTCTGGACAGCGACAACGCCGCCGACCCAGACCCACACCTGCGGATGCGCGTCGCAGAAACCGTGCACCAGACCCATAAGCACCAGCACGATGGCGACGGGGTACAGGGCGTTGAGCATAGGCACCGAGAACATGAGGATCACGTCGAGACCCACGTTGGAAAGCACGCACGAAAACGCCGCGAACACAAAGGCGAGAATCGCAAAGGGACGGCGCATGGCCTCCTCGGAAGCCTCTGCTCCCCCTTCGACCACATACGTCTCGCAGAAGTAACGCGAGCAGCAGCTGATGATGCCGATGCATACGTTCATGCAGGCGAGGAAGAAGATCGCAAAGACCACGACCGTGCCGGCAAGGCCAAAGTGCATGGAGGCCGAGCGGGCGAGGATGGCGGCTCCGTTGGTGGCATCGGGCATCACGGTGCTCAGCTGCGTGCCGGCAAGCGCCAGACCGCAGTAGATGATGGACATGAGCACACCAGCGATCACGCCGGAGCGCGAAATCTCGAAGGCCACGCGCTTGTCGTCGGTAACGCCCAGCTCGTGGATAGTCTCGGCGATGATGATGCCAAAGGCGAGCGAGGCGAGCAGGTCCATGGTCTGGTAGCCGGTCAAAAAGCCCTGCACGGCAGCACCGGCATTATAGGGAGCCTGCGGCGCGGCAGCAGGGCCCAGCGGCGAAACCACGGCTGCGCCCACGACCAACACGATAAGGGCGATGAGCGCGGGGCCCGTAATGCGGCCGAGCACGCGCGTAATGACACCCGGGCGCAGCGTGAGCACAAAGGCGACGGCAAAGAAGGCGACGGCAAACACCAGGCGGGCCGTGCCGAGCGAGACACCCTCGGGCAGCAGCGGCACCAGCATCTCGAAGGCCGTGGAGCTCGTGCGCGGAATGGCCAGACACGGACCGATAGCCAGATACACCGCCGCGACAAAAAACTCGCCAAACTTGGGGTGCACACGACCGGCAAGCTCGCGCGCCGTTCCGGCAAGTGCCACGGCGATAAAGCCCATGACGGGAAGGCCGATGGCGGCAATCAGAAAGCCGAGCATGGCGAGCGGCGTGGCAGAGCCCGCCTGCAGCGCCAGCAGCGGCGGAATAATGAGGTTGCCGGCGCCAAAGAGCATCGAGAACAGGGCGATGCCGACGGTGACGACATGGTCGGAGCGCAGACCGCGCGGGGCGGATGATGCCATAGGACCACCTTTCGGGTCGAAACAAAAACGGGACGGGCAAAAGACCCGTCCCGCAAGTATATACGCTTTAGCAGGCTAAATCGCGCAGAGCGTCAATCGCGGTGTCGACTTCCTCGTCCGTGTTGAAATACCCAAACGAGAAACGAACGACACCCTGGCGCTCGGTCCCCAGTGCGCGGTGCATGAGCGGAGCGCAGTGGGCGCCGGGGCGCGTCGCAATCCCCCACCCTTGCATGAGCGCGTCCGAGATCTCGGCCGAATCGATATCGCCCACGTTGAGCGAGACGATCGCCGAGCGCACGGGCTGGTCAAACGCACCGTAGAGCTTGATTTCCGGGATTTCGCGCACGCCAGCGAGAAAGCGATCCGCCAGCGCTCGCTCATGCGCCGCAATCGCCTCGACCCCGCCTTGCGCCTCGATAAAGTCGAGACCGGCAGAAAGTCCCGCGATGCCGTGGCCGTTGAGCGTGCCCGCCTCAAGGCGCGTGGGCCACTCAAGCGGCTGCAGTGGGTCGAAGCTGTGCACGCCCGTGCCGCCCATGGCCCACGGAGCCACGTCAATGCCCTCTGCCACGGCCAGGCCGCCGGTCCCCTGCGGGCCCATGAGCCCCTTGTGGCCGGTAAAGCACACAACATCGAGCCCCATGGCCTGCATATCGATATGCGCCGTGCCGGCAGACTGCGAGGCATCGACGATCGCAAGCGCGCCGACCGCATGGGCCATGGCGGCCACGCGTGCAATGTCGACCGCGTTGCCGGTCACATTGGAGGCGTACGTCACCACCACGGCACGCGTACCGGGCGTGACCAGCCGCTCGAGCTCGTCGTAGTCGAGCGCACCGTTCGCGTCGCAGCCCGCATGCTCAACGGTCACGCCCTGCTCTGCCGCCAGGCGGTTGAGCGGACGCAACACGGAGTTGTGCTCGAGCACCGTCGTGACCACGCGGTCGCCGCGGCGCACCACGCCATTGATGGCGGTGTTGAGCGCGGCCGTGGAATTAGGCGTAAGGCACACATGGTCCGCCCTCGGGCAGCCCAGCAAGAGCGCAAGCTTGGCGCGGCAGCCGTGAATCGTGCGCGCCGCGTCGAGCGCGCCCGACGTGGCACCGCGCCCGGCATTGCCGAGCGAACACATCGCCTGCGTCACGGCATCGATGACCGTCTGCGGCTTGTGCATGGTCGTCGCCGCGTTATCCAGGTAGATCATCGCACGACCTCCCACATATCGATCACGGTATAGCCCTCGGCGGGAATGCCCGCTGCGGCAAGCTCGGCGCGCAGCAGTTCCTCATCGGCAGGCAATGCCTTCCACGCCAGACCGCAGCCGGCAGCGACCTCCCCGGGCACGGGAATCGTTCGCCCGGGAAGGCCGCGCTCGATGCAAAGGGACTCGCAGCCCATGGCGGCCGCCGTGGTGGGAAACGTGATGACAAGCGCCGGGCGCTTCTCCCTCATGGCAACTCCAACCAATACGCTACGGGCGCACGACGCGCACGGCCTGCTCCATCTTCTCCACGATCACGTACATGTTAGTGACCTCGCCCACCGCAAGCTGGTCCTTAATGCCAAAGTGATCGAGGCAGGTGCCGCAGGTGAGAATCTCCACGCCCTGCTCTGCCAGACCCTTCAGGTCGTCGAGCACCGGGGAGCCCTCGACGGTGAGCTTGGCGCCGCCGTTGTAGAACAGCATGGTCGCGGGCAGCTCCTCCTGCTGCGTCACGGCAAAGATGAAGGCCTTCATGAGCTTGTGGCCCAGCTCGTCGTCGCCACGGCCCATGCAGTCGGTGTAGACAGAAATGACGAGTTTGCCCTTGCCGGCGCTGGCGTCGCAGAAAGCGGCACCGTCCTGCTCGGGGTCCGCAACGGCAACGGCACCGGCGGTCGCCACGGTCACGTGCCACTCGGCATCTGCGACCTTCTCGACCGAGGCCGTGCAGCCCTTCTCCTGCGCCATCTTGGAGATGTTCTTGACGGCGGTCTCGTTATCGACCGCGCTCACCACGGCACCCTCGCCGTCAAGCTGTTTGAGTGCCTTAAGCGTCTTGACAACGGGCAGCGGGCAGGCATCGCCCATGGCATTGACTTCAATTTTGGTAGACATAGCAAAATCCTTTCGAAAGAACCGTTCTAGAGAACGGTAAACAGTTACATAAACGTGCGGGCTAGCGAACAACGCGGACGGCAGGACCGCCTGGCTCCGCCTCGCACACGCGCCCAACAACGGCAGCGATGCGCCCCTCGGCATCCAGGCGACGCGCAAGCTCATCCACATCCGCCGCGGGCGCCGCGATAAGCAGGCCGCCCGAGGTCTGCGGATCGTACAGCGCATCCAACATGCCCGACTCCAGGTCCTCGTCGGCAGCCACACGCGGGCCAAAGAAGTCCTGGTTGCGGTAGGAACCCGCGGGGATAATGCCCAGACGCGCCATATCGAGCACCTGGTCAAAGAGCGGCACCGCCCCCGACGCGAGCTCAATCTGCACGCCCGAGCCCTCGGCCATCTCGCACGCATGCCCGATCAGGCCAAAGCCCGTGACATCGGTACAGCCGTGAAGCTCGAGTCCCTCGGCCAGACGAATCGGCGCCTCGTTGAGGGTGCGCATCGAGTCAAACATGGCTGTGGCCTCGTCCTGCCCGATGAGCTCACCCTTAATGGCCGTGGTGATGATGCCAGAGCCGATCGCCTTGGTCAGCAACAGGACATCGCCCGCGTGCGCACCGCTGTTGGCGAGCATGCGGTCGAGCGCGACAAAGCCGCTCACAGACAGGCCGTACTTGGGCTCGTCGTCGTTGATGGTGTGGCCGCCCGCGATGGCGCAGCCGGCCTCGACGCACTTGTCGGCGCCACCCGCCAAAATCTGCCCCGCAACCTCAACGCCCAGGCAGCTGGGTATGCACAGCAGGTTCATGGCATGGCTCGGCCGCCCACCCATGGCGTAGATGTCCGAAAGCGAGTTGGCCGCGGCGATCTGGCCAAACAGAAACGGGTCGTCGACCATCGGCGGGAAGAAGTCGATGGACTGCACGAGGCCAAGGTTCTCCCCTACGCGCAAGACGCTCGCATCGTCGGAGGTATCGAACCCCACGAGCAGGTTGTCGTTATGCACATTGGGTAAGTCGCCCAGGACCTGGGCGAGGGCTCCGGGAGCCAACTTAGCGGCTCAACCACTCGCGGCAGTCATAGACGTGAGCCTCATGGTGTCCTTAGCCATACGAACCCCCTTCCAACAAATCAACGACTTTAAGTATACGCGCCAGGCACGCTTCCCAAGAGACCGCCGACGGCTCGAACGTCGAAAGCGGCGCCGCAAGCGCCTGCGCGATAGCATCTGCCAGTGCGCGCTCAAACAACGGAAGGTCGGCCGCCACGGGCGTGTCGACATCCGTCATACGCGGCGACGCCACCCACGTCACGGGAGCACCGGGAAGCATCGCCTCCATCCAGGGACGAACGCCGGGCAAATCGGTCGCCACAACTTTGCAGCCGCACGCGAGGGCCTCGATCGTCACGAGCGGCAGACCCTCGTAAAACGAAGGCAGCACAAAGACGTCGGAACTGCGGTAGGCACGCACGAGCCCATCGCTATCCAGGCGCCCCGCCAGCGTCACCGGCACATCCGAGGCCGCGGTCAAGCGCTCGATACGCGCGTACTCGGCATCGTCCCCGCGGCCGCCCACAAGTACCAAGCCAGATGGGCGGACGCCATCGTCAATCGGCAATGACACAGCTCGAACCAGCGACTCGACGCCCTTTTTAAAGCAAATCTTGCCCACGTACACAAGCGATCCCGGCTGCCTCGCCACGCTTGCATCGCGGCAGAAGACGCGATGGTCGTAGCCCGTCCCAATCACGTGGATACGATCGGCATCGACGCCGCACACCAGGCCAATCTGCTCAGCCTGCTCAGCATGGAGTGCAAAGACGGCATCGAGCCGACGAACCGCACTTACGATGCGATCGCGTTCGAGCGTATGCGAACGCAGCTGGCGCAGGTCGGTCGAATGACACACGGCAACAACCGGCACGCCTCGGACGCACTCGCGCGCCAATGCGGTCACCAGATACAGGTGATGGCAGAGCACCAAATCGGGCCGAAACTCAGCCACCGCTCGATCGATTGCAGCAGCAAATGCCCGCTCAAATGCCTTGAGCATCGAAGGCGTCAGATCACGATAGCGTGTGGAGGGATAGGGCATGACATCGGACATGCCACAGATGGGAAACGGCAGCTCGGGCGACTCGAACGGTACGGCAAACACGGCAGCACGCCGGTCCAGCTCGCCTTGGGTATCACCCGGTGCCGCGCCGCAAAGCACGGCGGCGCGATGCCCCGTCTCGATCTGCTCGCGTACGAGCGCGGCAAGGTAGGTGCCGCTGCCAGTGCTATCTGGTTTTTGTGCCGAGATATTGAGGATGCGCATGTCGCGGTACACCCCTAGGCCAAGGCGGCGGCGCGGACAGCCGCGCCGATCGCTCCGGCAAAGCGAGCCTGGGGCGAGGTGGTCACCGGCGACCCCAGTAGCTCGCCCAACCGCTCCACCACGAAGGCGTTCTCGCACAGGCCACCGGTCAGGTAGTACGGGGCGCCCGCGGCCTGCCCGGCCATGGTCGCCACGCGCGAGACCACGCTGTCGATCACGCCACGTGCGATGTTCTCGCGCGGCTCACCGCGACCGATCAGGCTGATAACCTCACTTTCGGCAAACACCGTGCACATGCTGCTGATCTTGGTGGGCTCGCCGGAACGCGCCAGGTCGGCCATCTGCTGCTGGGAAATGCCTAGGCGGTCGGCCATGATCTCCAAAAAGCGCCCCGTGCCGGCGGCGCACTTGTCGTTCATGGCAAACTTGGCCACGCGGCCGCCTTTAAGCTGGATGACCTTGGTGTCCTGGCCCCCCACGTCAATCACCGTGCCGTGATCGCCAAACAGACGCACGGCACCGGTGCCGTGGCAGGTAATCTCGGTCACGACCTTGTGCGCATAGGGCACGGCAACACGGCCGTAGCCAGTCGCGATCACGCGCACGTCGTCGGCAGCCACGCCATAGCCAGCCGCTGCCAGTGCCTCGCGCAGCCGCTCGGAAGCATCGACCGAGGAAAACCCGGTTGGCTGCACGCACGTCCACGCCACCGAACCCTCCCCGTCGACCACAGCAGCCTTAGCCGCCGTAGACCCGATATCGATCCCGATCCCTATCATGGCTCTCTCCTAATCAGCAAGAAAATCAAACGATCAGACACTGCTGCAACAACGGCCCTCTGGCGTCTGAGGTGCCCGAGATTCCGAGCGACAAGCCCGACGAAGCGTACTCAAGGTACGCGAGGAGGGTTGGAGCCGGAAGGTCGGGCGCCTCAGACGTCAGAGGGTTTCGATAAAGGCGGCGATGCGCGTCTCGATTTGGCCCATGTCACCGTTGCTGTAGTCGGTCTCGATCTTCATATACGGAATGCCCGCACCCTCGACAGCTTCCTGCATGCGCGCACTCTCCACGTTAAAGGTGTGGCAGGCCTGTAGCACGCTCTCTACCACGCCATCGACATGATACTTCTCGCACACGGCAAGCGTGTTCCCCATGCGGCTGTCGTTGGGCGTCATGACCGAGCAGTTGATATCCAGGTAGCGGTCGGCGATGGCGCGCAGGATATCGGGAGCATCGGGGTCGATCATCATGGCCGCCGTGCGCTCACCCGAGCAGTCGTCCATGCACACGACCACGCCGCCATTGGACTCGATAGTACGGCCTATCTTGTTGATCACGCCGCCCACCGGGCAGCCGGTGATCAGAATGCGCTTGGCATCCGCCGCAACCGGGCGCTCGCCCGCGTCGTAGGCCTCGCGCAGCTTGGCAACCTTTTGCTCCAGCTGATCCGTATAGGCCTCGATATCAAAGCTGAACGTACCGGCAAACATGGTGCTCATCAGGTCGACGCCGCTCATGGCCGCCGGCTGGTTAGCCTGCAGCGCAAACATCTCGAGCTGGGCCGCACGCAAACGGTTGCGACGACGGACGGCGGCGCGCAGGTCATCGTCGGTAATCGTGATGCCGTAGAAGTTCTCGAGCTCCTCCTTGAGTAGGCGACACTCCTCGTACCAGCTTTCACGCTCGTAGGCGCGATCGCGACCCTGCGGCAGGTGCAGAATGTGCGTGCGCTTGAGCTCCCCCAGCAGCTCGTACATCTTCTTCTTGCCGTCGCAGGTGGTCTCGCCGATGATCATGTCGCTAAAGTACGTAAACGGGCACTTTTGCGAGTAGGCAAAGCCGTAGGTCGACTTGATGAGCGGGCAGAGGTTCGCGGGCAGTACCTTCTCGGCCTCGGGGATCACCTCATCGGACGTACCGCACAGAGCGACACTTGCGGCCCCCGCGGCATCGATAATCTCGAGCGGCGTATAGCTGCACAAAAAGCCGACCAGGCGATTGCCGGCCTGTTTATAATCCTTGACGCGAATAAACGCGGCCTTGCGCTGCTCGTTGAACTCCTCAAACGTGCTGGGCAACGGCTGCTCAATATTTTCCGACATATAACTCCTAAACCTTTTAACCAACCAAGGAAACGGCTTTCCCAGGCGCCCGAGGTTGCCGTGAAAGAGCAGCTCCGCGCACTTTGGTACGCAAGCGACGGTTTGAACGGCAAGATCGGGTACCTGGGGAAGCCGCCGGAACGTATAGCCCTAAATGGTTTCCAAGAAAGCTTCGATGCGCGTCTGCAATTGGCCTGCGTCCTCGCCGGCGTAGTCGGTCGTGATGTGCATGAACGGAATGCCCGCCTCCTCGGCGGCCTTCTCCACGGCGAAGGACTCCATCTCATAGAGCGTGCAGAACTGCAGGGCCACGTCGACGATGCCGTCGGCATGCAGGTCCTTGGCCATCTGGACAATGTCCTTCATACGCTGGTCGTTGGGCGTAAAGACGGCGCAGTTGATCTTAAAGTAGCGCTCGGCGATGGCATCGAGCATCTCGTCGACCGTCTCACCGGACTCGTCGACCAGGTCCTTGTAATAGCGCGAGCCCGTGCAGGACTCCTCGCCTACCACAATGCCACCGGCTTTCTCGATGAGGTTGAACAGCTTCCAGTTGGGCACGGCCATGGGCGTGCCGGTGTACAGAATGCGCTTGGTCCCCTTGGGCGCCACGCCCTCGCCGGCCTCGACACGCTGCTCGCACTCAGCCGCCATATCGTTGATGGCTCCGGTCAGACGTGGCGTGTCGTCCATAAAGGCGGCCTGAACGGTCAGCAGGCTGTCAAGACCGCTGATGGGCGCAGGGTCGGCAGCGCGCGTGGCAGCGAGGCGCTGCAGGGCGCGACGCTTCTCATTGACGGCGTGGATGGCGGCCTTCAGACGCTCAGGCGTGATCGTGACGCCGCACTCTTCCTCGATCCTGGCGGTGAGCTTCTTGACCTCGGCCTTCCAGGTCACGAGCGTCGACTCGTCGTGTACGTTGGGAATATCCATGACGTACATATTCTTTTGCGTGGCAAAAAACTCGTAGGCCTTCTTCTTGCCATCGCAGGTGTTCTCGCCTACCACCAAGTCACTCGACTCAATGTAGGGGCAGACCTCGCCCAGCTTAAAGCCGGCAAAGCTCTTGATAAGCGGGCAGGTATTGCGCGGCAGATGCTCCTCGACCTTATCGGTTGCCCAATCGGCACCCGAGCACAGACCCACGGGAATACCGTCGCAGGCGAGCACAATCTCCTCGGGCACGTACACGCAGAACGAACCGACGATCTTGGTGGCCTCGCCGGCCTCCTTCTTGTCGAGCATCTCCTTAATACGGCCGCTGTGGATGTTGGTGGCCACAAAGTCCAGGTAGGACGTGGACTTGGGGCGATTGTTCTGCGTCAAGAACATATCGCCGTACATCTGGCCCACGGCGCCCAGCAGCATGTCGTGGTCGGCAAGATTCATGCCGAGGCTCTCCCACATCGGATGGAAATCGAATTCTTCAGCCATGGCGGTTCCCCTCTCGAACCAAAAACGGATAACAGCGGTATCGATGCACGACGGGCGGCGATTGCCCGGCCGTGCTCAAACCCGGAATTTTGGGGAACCTGCTTTGCGGTTGACTATTTAGTTGTGCGTCGTCTCTCCCGGAGCCGTGAACATACCTGCTCATATGCGGCTCCGAGCGATATACAGGGCAGGCGCGGCAACGCGGCGAATGTATGTCGATTGCGGCATGTGCGCGCCCTCCTTTACAAGTTGAGGTCAACTATATCAACGGTCATCGACCATGCGAACACCGTTGACATTCGTACGACAGCGTCGTGTGCCGTCGTTTAATAAATTATTATCTTGATTGATAGGAGTTTGTCATCCCTCATTCGGCGAACGGCAAGACAAAGCCGCCGAGGCCTATATCCCCGATGGCATTACCCGGCGCTATCGACAAACCAAATGAATCCTGCTGGCATCAAAATGCATGCGCAGGGTCTCCCCCGCCTGCGGCAACTCCTCTACAGGCACGCTCACCTTGTTGACCTTCCACTGCAGACGCGTGGGCGCATCGATGCGCGGCACATCCAGCAGCACCAGCCGCTCAAAGCGCGAATCGCTCACACGGGCCACGTGCAAATCGTAGCTGTTGCGGCCCCGCTCAGCGCGGTTGTCCACATGGAAGTAGCTTGCGCGAATGCCCAGGTACGCCACGTCATCGGGAACCTCGTGTCCCACGTTAAAGGTCATGCCCCAGTCGAGGGCCTCAACCTCTTCGTCGCCGATCTTGCGCGCGCGGCTCGTATTCTTGCAGCCCGTCAAGCGCAGTGCCGCCAGCGTCTGCGGACGGCGGACCACGTCCTCGATGGAGCCGATCTCCTCCACATGCCCGTTATGCATAACGCAGATGCGCTCGCACAGACGGCACGCCTCGTCGATATCGTGGCTCACGTAGAGCACGGTGCGGTTGCATACGTCGAACAGGTCAAGCATGTTCTGCTCAAGCGCGCTCTTAAGATACGCATCGAGCGCGCTCATGGGCTCGTCGAACATAAAAATGCCCGGGTGCGCCGCCACCATGCGAGCAAGCGCCACACGCTGCTGCTGGCCGCCCGAGAGGCGCGCGGGATAGCGGTCGGCAAAGTCGGCCAGTCCAAAGATACCCAGGTAGCGCTCGGCAAGTTGCCTGCGCGCCGCGACGTCGCCTGCACCCTCAACGCCGGCGCACACGTTATCAGCCACCGTCATGTTGGGAAAGAGCTGATAGTTTTGGAACAACAGGGCGCACTTGCGCTCCTGGGGCGACAGGTTGATACCCGCCGACGAGTCAAAGAAGGTTACGCCGTTGACGACGATTTTGCCCTTGTCGGGCGTCTCCACGCCGGCAATGCAGCGCAAAGTGCAGCTCTTGCCGCATCCGGAGGCGCCGAGCAGCGCCACGCGTTCCTCGCCGGTCTCAAGCTGCATGTCGAGCATAAACCCGGGGTAGCGTTTTTTGATATCCAGAACGAGCGACATGGCTTATCGACCTCCCTGCGGCACCGCGTCATCGCGCATAAGCTCGGCCAGCGCCTCGCGATCGATACGCAAGGCATCGCCACCCGCCGGGCCGAGCGAATCGGCCGCACCGGCGAGCTCTTTGGCCTGTTTGCACTCCGCTCGGGAAAAGCCCCGCTCGCGATACTTTTGCGAATGCGCGGTGTACATGTTGATAAACAGGATGACCAGGAAGCTGAACGCAATTACGACCACGACCCAAAAGAGGGCCACCGACGTATTGCCGCCCATCCACTCAAAGTAGATGGCGATGGGGATGGTCTGCGTAATGCCGGCGTAGTTGCCCGCAAAGAACAGGGTGCAGCCAAACTCGCCCATGGCACGCGCGAAGGCAAGCACCGCGCCGGCGGCAATCGAGGGCCAGCCAAGCGGCATCATAAGCTTGGTAAAGATGCGACGCTCGGACCATCCCAGGGTTCGCGCGGCATCGAGCATCTGCGCGTCAAGGCTCTCAAAGGCTCCGAGCGCCGTGCGGTAGACCAGCGGAAACGACACAACGACGGCCGAAATGACCGCCGCGGGCCAGGTAAAGACGATCGAGATGCCGTGCGCGATGAGGCACTGGCCCACCCCGGTCGAGCGGCCAAACAGCATGAGAAGCAGAAAGCCACAAACCGTGGGCGGCAGCACCATAGGAATCGTAAAGACCGAATCGAGCAGGCCCTTGATGCGACTCGAGGTACCCATAGTCTTCCACGCGGCAAACAGGCCCAGTGCAAAGGCAATCAACAGGGCAAGGCCGCTCGTTTTGATAGACACCCAAAACGGGCGGTAGTCGATGCCGCCTAAAAAGGAGGCCAGAGAGGTCAAGGGCCCCTGCTCATCCCGCAATACGACAGACGACGCCTCTACCATTTGAGCGCTATCAAGCCAACGCGCGCCGCCCTTGGCATCGCCCGAGGCTGATGCAATCACCACATAGCGGTCCCCATCCGCACCGCGCTCGTCAAAGCTATAGGTATACCCGCCAGCATCAAACGTTGTTTCCGCCGTGACATACCAAGGAAGATCCACGTCCCCCAGCTGCGCACCTCCCATGCAGTTTGCGCTGTCGAGCTTACAGACGAGGGCCTTGAGACCCGATACGCACTCGTTGTCCTGCGGATCCAATCCATACTTCTCGACCGCCTTAGGCGATATCCACGCCACAACGCGATCGGCAGCAGGCGCCACTACAAGGTCCACGTCCTCGTCAACGGGAAATCGGTAGCCCTCAGGCTGGCCCTCCATGGCACGAGCGGTCCCCCTGGCCAACCGCTCAAAACCCTCGATCCCATAGGAAAGCCCATGAGCGGTCGCAGCAACCTGGGCCCCGTCCTCAGCGTCCCCAGCAACCGCAAATCCCGGCACCCAGCAAAGCGCGAGGGTCAAAGCACAGGCGACAAGCATGCGGAATCTTTTAAGCACGAAAAGCTCCAAGCGAATACAAGGACGGAGTGAAACACAAAACGATGGAATTATCGCGCCAAGCCGCACTACTCGGAAAGCTCAAAGCCGTACTTAGCCCAAATCTTCTGCGCCTTCTTGTTGGTCAGACAGAAGTCGATGAACGCCTTGGCCTCGTCGGCGTGCTCGGAGCTCTCGGCAACGGCACCCGGGTACACGATGGGCTTGTGCGAATCCTCGGGGCACACGAAGGCCTCCTCGATGCCGTCGTAGCGGAAGATGTCAGAGCTGTAGACAAAACCGGCCACGCAGTCGCCTGTGGACACATAGGCGGCGGCGGTACCAACTTTGTCTGCCAGTGCGACCTTGTCGGCGATCTCGGGTGCGTACTCGCCATCATCACCCTCGGTACCGGTGTAGAGGCCCACGGAAGCCAGCGCCTGGTTAGCATACTTGCCGGCGGGAACGGTCTTGGCGTCGCCGATGGCGATCTTGCCGTCCAGATTCGCGACGCCGGCGATGGCCTCGACCTTGGTATCGGAGCCCTCGGCGCGAATGATCACAAGGTCGTTGACGAACATATCCTCACGGGTGTCGGTGTCGACGAGCTCGGCGGCTTCGGCGTCATCCATGGTGCCCTTGGAAGCGGTGATGAGCACATCGGCCGTGGCGCCGGCACGCATCTGCTCGACGAGGTCGCCGGAGGCCTTAAACTGCGTGTCGGCAAAGGTGGTGCCGGTCTGCTCGGTGTAAAGCTCCTGAACCTCGGGCAGAGCCTTCTCGAGCGAGTTGGCGGCAAAGACCTGCAGCTCGACAGCTTTCTTGGAAGATGCCTTAGCAGAACCGGCATCTGATCCGGCCGGCTCGGACGTCTTGCTGCCCGAACAGCCGGCAAGACCAAGGCCGGCAGCGGCGAAAGCAGAGAGCGAGACGAATCCGCGGCGAGAAACCATATCGAACATGTTCAACCCTTTCGAACGATACACCCGGGCACCCCACCGCGGGCTTTATTCTGTAATTAAATTATACTTCGGTGCGAATAATGATTATGAGAAATTATTCTCTTCTGAGAATATAGCTTCAGGCATGCCTACAGAATGCCGTCCCCTTGGGCGCAAATAAAAAGCGGAGCAGCCGTTCAGGTCGCTCCGCCGCAGGTAAATCGCTTAGTTGGTATGTCCGCCGCCCGCTGTCATCTGAGCCGCATGCTCCAGCTGGTCCGCTATGGCCTCCCAGCTTTCGCGAGCGGCCTTCGTAGAACCGGGAAAGTTTACGACAAGTGTATGACCTCGTTGCATGCAAATAGCGCGCGAGAGCATGGCGCGGCGCGTCTTGGTCATCGAGTACGCACGGATCGCCTCGGCAATACCCGGCACCTCGCGATCGCAGACGGCACGCGTCGCCTCGGGCGTCACATCGCGCATCGAAAGCCCCGTGCCGCCGCAGGTGAGCACGACATTGGCGTGGCACTCATCGGCGGCTTCCACAATAGCATCACCAATCTCGCTGACGTCATCGCGCGCGACCACATGCGAGGCGACCGTCCATCCCTGCGCCTCGATAAGCTCCTCGAGTGCGGCACCGGCCTCGTCCTGGGCAAGGCCCCGCGTATCCGAACACGTCACGATCGATATCTTCAGCTCCATAGCATTCCTCCTACAACACGGCGCCCTCAGGCAGGTCGACACGCACGACGCCCACGACGTCGCCCGGCTTGAGCTCACACGGCCCTTCGTCAATACGAAGCAGACAGTTGGCCCGCTGCATCGTGCCGAGCAGCGCCGAATTCTGCGTCTTGGCCTCGGTCACCAACAGCTCACCGGTCTCGGAGTCGCGCAAAACCGTGGCGCGATCGAAGAAGCGTCGGTCCTGGCGCTTCTTTACGCCGTGCGTCAATATCGCCTGCTGCACGGGACGCGCACCCTCGGCAAAGCCGCGCATCTTGCGGATCGCGCGGCGGGCGAGCATCTCAAAGCCCACATACGCCGCCGCGGGATTGCCCGAAAGCCCCAAATACGGCTTGCCCCCAAGCAGGCCAAACGTGATGGCTTTGCCGGGACGCATCGAGATGCGGTCGAAGAGCACCTCGCCCTCGCGCCGGACGAGCGCCGTCACATAGTCGTAATCGCCCGCCGAGGCACCGCCGCTCGTAATGACAAAATCGCACTCCTGCACGGCGCGATGCACGAGCTCGGCGATTGCCTGCTCATCATCGGGAGCGATGCCAAAGAACACCGGCTCGGCGCCGGCATCGAGTGCCTCGGCCATCAACGCCGACGAGTTGGAGTCGCGAATCTGCCCGCGCGCCGGCAGCTCACCCGGCGCGACCAGCTCCGTGCCCAGCGAGATAATGCCCACACGCGGCGCGGCATGCACCTTCACGCTCGCATACCCGGCGCTCGCCAGCAGGCCAGCGCCGGCCGGGGCCACAACCTCGCCGGCGTGCATCACAACATCGCCGGCATGGGCCTCCTCGGCGGCAGAGCGAACGTTCTCCCCTACCTTGGCAGGCGCCGAGAAGCTCACGTGCGAGCCCTCGTTGCCGTCGCCGTCAAGCACCTCGACGATCTCATACTTCACCACGGCATCGGCACCTTCGGGTACCGGCGCGCCCGTCATGATGCGAACGGTCTCGCCCGCGCCAATTGTGCCCTCAAACACATGGCCCGCGGCCTCGTGTCCGATAACGTCGAGCGTCACCGGCGCCTCGCCAGATGCCTGCGCCAAGTCCGCCGAGCGCACGGCATATCCGTCCATAGCGCTGTTGGCAAACGGCGAAATGTCGATATCGGCCACCGCGTCCTCTGCCAAGGGAAGACCGGCGGCCTGCCACACGGGAATCTCGACAACTTCGGTGCGATTCACGTGCGACAAGACGATCGCCTGTGCGTCCTCCAACGGAATGAGTTTCTCAGCCATATGCACCTCTTAATGCCACGGCGCACAACAGGAGCGCCGATTCTTTATGCTTGTCTCAGTATAATCCCCCGACGCACGACCGCGACTCGGCCTGTGCCCGCAAATACACCTGTCGGTTGCAAGCCGCGAAACAGAATGGAAACCAACCCACCGGCTCTTCGCGTTTACCGCGTTTTATAATGCTCGTGTTGCAACCCAAAAGAGGAACGTATGGCTTTTACCGACAAACCCGAAAGCGCAAACGAGGCGCAGGATCATTCCCAGCCGCTCGACGACGGCGGCCTTTTCTCCCTTAACGACGTCATCATGGCAGGCAGGCAACAGCTCACCCGCTCCGAGCATCTCTTGGCTGCCGACACGCGCCGCAACGCCCGCAACCTACTCGCGAGCGCCAAGCTGCTCGTGCTCGTAGTTATCGTCTCGCTCGCCATGGGCGTTGCCGCTTGGGCGTTTTTGGCCTCGCTGAATATCGCGACCGACTATCGCGAGCACCATGAGTGGATTTACGCGCTGCTCCCCGTTGTGGGCGTTGCCACCGCATGGGTGTACAAAAAACACGGCCTCGCCGCCAAGCGTGGCAACAACCTGGTCATCGACTCCGCTCTGGGCACACGCCTCATCCATATGCGCATGGCCGTCCTCACCTTCGTCTGTTCCACGCTCACGCACCTAACGGGCGGATCGGCCGGTCGCGAGGGAGCCGCGGTGCAGATTGGCGGCACCATCGCCAGCAACATCTCGAACCTCGCCCACCTCAAAAAGCATGACCACCACGACCTCATGCTCGCCGGCATCTCGTCGGCCTTTGGCGCCGTATTCGGTTCGCCCCTTGCCGGAGCTTTCTTTGGCATGGAGATGTGCTTTATCGGCAAGATCGACTACACCGCGGGCATCTACTGCCTGGTCGCCTCGTTTACCGGCTACTTTACATCACTCGCCCTGGGTACCGAGTACGAAGCGAATGTCATCGCCAGCGTCCCCGACATGACGCCGCGGACGGTTGCCATCGTTGTTATCAGCGCCATTATCTTTGGTCTCACCGCGCGCCTCTTTGCCTGGTCGGTTCGAACCGTCAAAAGCCTGTACGGTCGCTTTATCACCAATTACCTCGTTCGCGCACTTATAGGCGCACTCGTGGTTTTGGCCGCCTATGCCCTCCTCGACGCCTGGGACTACGCCGGCCTTTCCACGTGGCTTTCCGGCGCCGGATTTGCAGGCAACACCACCCTGGCGAACGCAGTCATCAAGTTGGTCGTCACAGCGCTTACCCTGGGCGCGGGCTTCCAAGGCGGCGAGGTCACGCCCCTGTTTGGCATCGGTGCGGCACTCGGTGGCTGGATTGGTTGCCTTACCGGGCTCGACCCCAGTTTTCTGGCGGCTCTCGGCATGCTCGGCGTGTTCTGCGCCGGCCTCAACGTGCCCATCACCACCTGCATGATGGCCATCGACCTGTTCCACGGCACAGCCGCCGGGTTCTTTGTCATCGTGGCCTTTATCAGCTACCTAACCGGCGGACACCGCGGCGTGTACCCCGCCCAGCGCATCATCTCACCCAAGCGCCGTTCGCTTATTGTGGATGAGGGTGGTACGGTAGCGGATGCTATCGAGCGCCACAACGACCTGATAGAGTAGACGTTAGTATTCGCCGTGCAGCCACAATCGGGGGCAATTCGACCCGAGCGCGACCGCACCGTCACGTTATACGCCGGGAGTTGCCCCATGCACGCAACTGATTTTGGTCGCACGCTCATCATCGCCAACCCAGCCGCCCAATCGGGTGCGGCGCGCGAGGTTGCTGAGCGCCTGCAGCGCTTTTTAGACATGACCGCGCGCTCATCCCAGTTTGACTTGGTACTGACCGAGCGCATGGGGCATGCCAAGGAACTTGCCGCACAGGCCCAGGGCTACCGCACCGTTATCGCTCTTGGCGGCGACGGCGTGATCCACGAGGTCGTCAATGGGCTCATGGCGCAGGAAGAGACGGTTCGACCGGCGCTTGCCGTCCTGCCCGTAGGCTCCGGCAATGATTTTGCCCAGACCCTCGGTATCGACGATTTCTCCGGCAAGGATTTTGGCGCGCTACTCACCTGTGAGCTGCAGCGTCAGGACATCGGGCGGATTCGCTCATGGAACCCCGCAAGCGGCAGCGGCGAGGCGATCGTCGAGCATTACGACCAGACGCTCTCCGTCGGTATTGATGCCGCCATCGGCCTTGGCACCACCGAGCTGCGCAAAAAGACCGGCTTGACGGGTGTTCCGCTCTACACCCTTTCGGGACTTGAGCAGTTTGGCCTGCGCTATCGCAACTACCCCATGACAGTCAGCTTTGACGGCGCGCCCGCCGAGCGCGTGAGGGCGATCATCATGGCGATTCAGCTTGGTCCTACCTATGGCTCGGGCTATCGCATCTGCCCCGATGCCGACCCCTGCGACGGCATGCTCGACGTCTGCTACGCCTGCGGCCCCGTCCCTCGCGCGGTAGCCCTGCCTATGTTCCTTTCGGCCAAGGACGGCCACCATACCAAGTTGCCACCGGTTCGCATGCGCCGCTGCCGCCATGCCGAGCTAACTTTTGAGGAGCCCGACTACCCCATCCAGGCCGACGGCGAGCCCATCGTCGCCTCGCGCATCGAAGTCGACATCCTACCCGGCGCCCTCCAAGTCTGGCACCCAACCCGCTAACCCCACCTAAGTTGCGGTGAAATAGGGACTGTTTATGCAGTTAAAGCCGCGAAACAGTCCCTATTTCACCGCAACTTATTGAGAAGATCATTCCTCCCCGCCCGGGTTGCGACGGTTAGCCTTTTTAATGGCGTTGAAGTGTTTGTCGTTGAGCCTGCGCTGGCGCGATCGCTGTGGCACTTTGGTCTTGACGCGACGGCGCGGTGGACGGCCACGACGCTCAAGCTCTGCCCTCAGCTTACGCAGACAGCTCGCACGATTCTGAAACTGACTACGGCTCTCGCGCGCCGTCACGACAATTCCCGTGGGCCCATGTTTCATGCGCACCGCAGAGTCTGTCGTGTTCACACCCTGGCCACCCGGGCCCGTCGCACGAAACACCTGAACCTCGCAGTCGCGTGCCAACTCCTCGACCGACATCTCGGCATAGCGCGCGTACTCGCGCCATCCCATCTTGTTCTCATCCATATCAACACCTCCCCTCATACAAAAAATGTGACAAAGGGACAGTCCCTTTGTCACATCGAATACCAATCGCTTGTGTTGCGCGCTTAGGCGAAGGTGATCTCGCCGGTATCGCAGTCCATATCGGCGATACGGGCCAGGCTCTCAACGCGGAAGCCGCGCTCGCGGAGCTTATCGCCACCGCCCTGGAAGCCCTTCTCAACGGCGATGCCAATGCCGGATACCTCGGCACCTGCAGCCTCGCAGATCTTGATAAGACCCTCGAGCGCGCAGCCGTTGGCCAAGAAGTCGTCGATAATCAGGACCTTATCGCCCTCGGACAGGAAGCGCTTGCCCACGATGACCGGGTACTCCTTCTGCTTGGTAAAGGAGTAGATGGTCGTGGCGTACTGCTCGCCGTCGAGGTTAATGGACTGGGCCTTCTTGGCAAAGACCACCGGCACGCCGCCAAAATGCTGAGCTGCAATGCAGGCCATGCCAATGCCCGAAGCCTCGATCGTCAGGATCTTGTTGATCTCGACGCCCTCGAACAGACGGGCCCACTCAGCGCCCATGTGATCGAACAGCTCAACGTCGCACTGGTGGTTGAGGAAGGCATCAACCTTAAGGACGTTACCGGCCTTTACGATGCCGTCATGGCGAATACGATCCTCAAGCTCCTGCATGGCGCAACCCCTTCTCGCGGCAACGATACCGCGCGATTAATAAACGTTGTTCGATAGTCTACCACGGACCGACCCCCGCCCGTCCCACAAGCCACATCGCACCACAAACCAGTCTTTTTGGGACGGCGCGAATCGTGGCAGACAGCCTCCCAACACGCTAATGGCGGGCGCGCATCCTCACCAAACGCACCATGGCGAGCGCAAAGCCCACAGCGGCCACAGCCATAAGCACGTAGAACACCGAGCGAAAGCCAAATAGGAATACATCCGGACGGCCTGCAACAAAACTGGTCACGGCCTCGCCCATCGCCACGCTCATCTGCCCATAGAGGATATGCGATGCCGCCGTAATGCCCACTGCCATACCCGCATAGCGCGCAAGGCTACCCAGGCTGCCCGCAAAGCCGAGCGCTTCGCGCGGAGCCGAGCCCATATACAGCGAGTTATTGGGGCTCTGGAAAATCGACGTACCGCACGACATAAACGCGACGCAACACACGATCACAGGGATGGAAGAGTGCTCGTCGAGCGTGCTTACCGCAAAAAGACCGCATACGTACACGCCTAGGCCGACCGCCGTGGGGCCCTCGCAGCCAACACGGTCCGAAACCGTACCCGAAAGCGGGCCGATAAAGGCATTCACCATCGGCAGCGCCAAAAAGAGCAATCCGGAAATGTCGGAACCAAAGCCGTGGGCGTCCTGAAAATAGAACGGCAGGATAAACTCGGATGCGCCAATGCCAACAAACACGATGAGCATGCAGGCAAGGTTGATGGTGAAGGCCGAATTTGCAAAGCAGCGACGAGCGGCCTCGATCAGGGACATGGGGCGCCCGCCAGCCTCCGGCTTAACATGCGGCAGCGTATAGAGCCCCACGATAAACGAGATGACGCCAATGGGCAGGTTGATGAGGAAAATGCTCTCCCAGGGAAAACTAGCCACCAGCATGCCACCCAGCACGGGGCCACACATCATGCCGAGGGCCACGAAGGTCGCGAGAATACCCATGGCACGACCGCGCTCGCGCGCCGGAAACGACTCGGTGATGATACCCATGTTGTTGGCCATGGCCGCCGCGCAGCCGACGCCCTGCACAATGCGTGCCAGAATAAGAACTTCGAGCGAGGCCGAAAGGCCGCACAGCAGCGAACCGACCGAAAAGACGATGACGCCCACCTGAAACACATTCACCTTGCCGCGCACGTCGCCCAGACGGCCAAACGGCAACATAGCCACGCAAGTCGCAAGCAGATACACCGAGCTTACCAGCTGAATGCGATCGAGGCCCACGCCCAGCTCCTTCTGCATCACGGGCAGCGCCACGGTCACGACGGTCGAATCCAGACATACCATAAACGTCATGATGAGCACGGTAAACAGAATCGCCCACTTGTTCTTGCCATGGGTGTCGCCCTCTAGGGCAATACGCTCGCGGCGCAGCTGCTCTGCGGTTTTCTCCATATCCATCCTTTCGAGTGGCGCAACGCAAAAACGGGGCCCCAATCGCCTGTAAACAGTCGCGATTGGGGTCCCGCCTACGGAATCGGAACGAAAGGTCGCCGAAGCTTTCTGCCAGCACCGGCGCCTTGTGCGAACGCTAGCCTAGCACTGCTCGAGCGCCTGCTCAAGGTCGGCAATCAGATCGGCCGTGTCCTCGAGGCCGCACGACAGGCGCACCATGTCGGCGGAGATACCGCAGGCGATGAGCTCCTCATCGTTCATCTGGCGATGCGTAGCGTTAGCAGGATGCAGGCAGCAAGTGCGGGCGTCGGCCACATGCGTGGCGATCTGGGCGAGCTTGAGGCTCTTCATAAAGGTCTCGGCTGCCGCGCGACCACCGTTAAAGCCAAAGCTCACAACGCCGCAGGTGCCGTTGGGCATGTACTTCTGAGCCAGGTCATAGTACTTATCGCCCTCCAGGCCCGGATAGCTCACGAAGCGTACCTTGGGATGGCTCTGCAGGAACTTGGCAACGGCCAGGCCGTTCTCACAATGACGCGGCATGCGTACATGCAGGCTCTCGAGCGAGCTGTTGAGGAAGAAGGCCGCCTGCGGGTTCTGCATGGGGCCGAGGTCGCGCATAAGCTGCGCGGTGGCCTTGGTAATGAAGGCACCCTCGCGACCGAACTTCTCGGCATAGGTCACGCCGTGGTAGCTCTCGTCGGGTGTGGTGAGACCCGGGAACTTGTCTGCATGGGCCATCCAGTCAAACTGGCCGTGGTCAACGATCACGCCGCCCAGGTAGGCAGCATGTCCATCCATGTACTTGGTGGTGGAGTGCGTAACGATGTCGGCGCCCCACTCAAAGGGACGGCACATCACGGGCGTCGGGAAGGTGTTGTCGACCATCAGCGGCACGCCGTGGTCATGTGCGGCCTTGGCAAAGCGCTCAATATCGAGAACGGCAAGGGCGGGGTTGGCGATCGTCTCGCCAAAGACGAGCTTGGTATTGGGCTCAAACGCTGCCTCGAGCTCCTCATCGGTGCAGTCGGGGGCGACGAACGTGCAGGTCACGCCCATGCGGCCCATGGTGTGGGCGAGCAGGTTATACGTACCGCCGTAAATGGCAGAGCTCGCGACCACATGATCGCCGGCACCGGCCACGTTAAAGATCGCGAGGAAGTTCGCAGCCATGCCCGAGCTCGTGAGCATCGCGGCGGTGCCTCCCTCCATCTCGCAGATCTTGGCGGCAACGAGATCGCACGTGGGGTTCTGCAAACGGCTGTAGAAGTAGCCCGACTCCTCTAGGTCAAACAGCTTGCCCATGTGCTCGGACGTGTCGTACTTCCACGTGGTGGACTGGTAGATGGGCACCTGGCGCGGCTCCGCATCGCCCGGATGATAGCCGCCCTGAACGCACGTGGTACCGATAGTCTGCTCGCACATATCCAACTCCCTTACTTGGGTTTTGTTTTATTCGGTTCACAATACCGCTACCCCGCACCCCTCTCAACCCATCCCGCCGATAGGTTATGGGACAAATTAATCAGGTTTATTTGTCCCAAATCTTAAGAAAGTGTTCGATGGCGAAAAACAATGAGATATGCACTGCGGTCTCGATAAGCGAATGCGCCAGCAAGGGTACCATAGGCGGGTACACCGCAATCAAGGAGACACCGATGAAGCAGATTGATACCACTCAGCTCAACACTGCCACCTGCCAGGCTCAGGCTGCCGAATACCACGCCCGCGGCTTTAACTGCGCGCAGGCCGTCGCCTGCACGCTCGCGCCCGCCGTCGGGCTCGACCCCCAGGTCGCCTTTACCCTCACCGAGGGCTTTGGCGCCGGCATGGGCGGCATGACCGAAACTTGCGGTGCCATCTCGGGCGCCGTGGCCATCATGGGCTTTGTAATGAGCGATGGCATGGAAAACCCCAAGACCAAGGGCCAGACCTACAAACTGTCGCGCGAGATTGCCAAGCGCTTTGGCGAGAAGAACACGACGACCGTCTGCGGCACGCTCAAGGGCATCGGATCGGACAAGGGTCCGCTCCGCAGCTGCCCCGGTTGCATCGACGATGCCGTCGAAATCGCCTGTGATGTACTAAAGCAGCTCGCCGAGTAAACGGCAGCGACATAAAACGACGGTCGGTGTGCTTGGGATCCGTCCAAAAGCACGCCGACCGTCGCCGTTAGAACTCGGCAAATTCGGGAGTGCTGACCTCAATCTCCTCGCGCCCCGCCATAAGCTCGCGCATCTTAGCGCAAAACGACCCCTGCTCCCCCGCCTTAAACACCAAATGAAGTGTCACGGCATCCGCGTACTCGGTATCCGAAACCTTGGCACCGGAATCCTGGGCCAAGCGAAGCACCTGCTCATACTGCGGATAGGCCACATGCACGTCAACAGGCACGACACTCGTCATCTCGACGATCTGCCCGGCCTCCTGAGCCGCGGCCACCGCCGCCTGCGTCGCCGCGGTATAGGCGCGTACCAAGCCACCGGGCCCCAACAACGTACCACCAAAATAGCGTGTCACCACGCAGCAAACATTTTTGAGCCCCGCTCCGCGCAACACCTCGAGTGTCGGCATACCGCTCGTGCGGCTCGGCTCACCATCATCGCTCTGGCGCTCGCGTCCATCGACCAAAATCCACGCGGGAACATTGTGTCGAGCGTCGTAATGACGCTTGCGAACCATCTCGATAAAGGCATTCGCCTCGTCCTCGGACTCAATATGGACCAGCTGGGCAATAAACCGGCTCTTGCGGTCCACAAACTCGCCCGAAGCCTCAATATTCGATTGCAGAGTAAAATAGCTGTCCAACAAAGCCCCTCAACAAAATAAAGCGCAGCAACAAACAGCCTCAATAATACGATAACCCTAGTAAAAAGAATGGCAACGCCGATGATTCCGTCAACGAAAGCGAGAACCCGTCAGCGCGAGCAAGGTGCCTTGAAAGCCGAGGGCATTGACCTTATGGTCATGCCCGAAGGTTTGAAAGGCAGATTGCCGCGCTGACGGGTTCGCAGCGTCAACAAAGTGCCGAGTGGGCCGATAAGCCGGGTTCTGTCGTGAACGGTCATTTATCTTGTCTGCACGTTACCGTGCAGCTCCACGCACGCTACCCGAACGCGGACCGGGCCGGCCCATAGCGTTCCTATTCGCGCTTGCTCCGGATGGGGCTTGCCAAGCCGCCATGTTGCCACGACGCTGGTGGTCTCTTACACCACCGTTTCAGCTTTTCCCTTTACGCCTTGCGGCGCAGGTGGGAGTCTTCTTTTCTGCGGCGCTTTCCGTCGGATCACTCCGCCCGGCCGTTAGCCGGCATCCCGCCCTCTGGAGCCCGGACTTTCCTCACGCGTACTGCAAGCAGCACATCGCGCGACCGTCTGGCCCACTCAGCAGTGCAAGAGTGTAACACACCGTTGCCGCAGGCAATGGCACAACGCAAACGCTCGACACGATAAACCAAGAACCGCCATGCGCTACAATGGTCCTGTCGATGGGCAACGTCGTCAGTCGAGACGCGACCGCGCTCCGCACCCCTCCGTCTACTCGGTGTGTTCCCGCCTCCTCCCCGAGGCGGGATGTCGGCTTTTTTCATGCACCGACAATCCAATAGCCTGTGGACAGCCCGGCAGCATTGCGCATCTCGGTGCCAAATGCAAAAAGGGACCCGTCCATTACGGACGGATCCCTTAAAACAAGTGATCGTCAAACCGATTTACTCGGCGTCGGTCTCCTCGTCCTTCTTCTCGGAAGGCAGCGGGGTAACCTCGATCTCGACGCCCAGAGTCTCAGCAGCAGACTTCATGGACAGGGAGATACGACGACGGTCGAGGTCGATTTCCATGACCTTGACCTGAACCTTGTCGCCCACATGGGTGACCTGAGAAGGCTGATCGACGTGCTTGTTGGCCATCTCGGAGATGTGCACCAGGCCCTCGATGCCCTCGCCCAGATCGACGAAAGCGCCGAACGGGACAAGCTTGGTCACAGTGCCCTCGACGATAGCGCCGACGGGGTACTTCTTGACCAGTGCGCGCCACGGATCCTCGGTGGTCTGCTTGAGACCCAGGGAGATGCGCTCGCGGTTGAGATCGACGTCGAGAACCTCGACCTCGACCTCCTGGCCGACCTTGACAACCTCGGAAGGATGGTTGACGTGGTTCCAGGAGAGCTCGGAGATGTGGATGAGGCCGTCGATACCGCCGAGGTCGACGAAGGCGCCGAAGTCGACGATGGAGGAAACGGTGCCCTGGAGACGCATGCCAGACTTGAGCTTGGACAGGATCTCGGAGCGCTCGGCCTTACGGGACTCCTCGAGCACGACGCGACGGGAGAGGACGACGTTGTTGCGGTTGCGGTCCATCTCGATGACGCGGGCCTCGATGCGGGTGCCCATGTAAGAGGTGAGGTCCTTGACGCGACGGAGGTCGACGAGGGAAGCGGGCAGGAAGCCACGCAGGCCGATGTCGAGGATCAGGCCGCCCTTGACAACCTCGATAACCTCGCCCTCGACGTTCTCGCCGGAGTTGAACTTCTCCTCGATGCGGTTCCAAGCACGCTCGTACTCGGCACGCTTCTTGGACAGGACCAGACGACCGTCCTTGTCCTCCTTCTGGAGAACCAGAGCCTCGATGGGATCACCGAGTGCAACGATGTCTGCAGGATTAGCGTCCTTGCGGATGGACAGCTCGCGGACCGGGATAACGCCCTCGGACTTGAATCCGATGTCAACGAGCACCTCGTCATGCTCGATCTTAACGACAGTGCCGTTAACGAGATCGCCCTCATCAAAGTCGGTAATCGTACCGTCGATGAGGTTGTTCATCTCCTCCTCGTTGACATCGTCAAGAGAGAAAATGGACGAGTTCTGAATCTCACTCAAAGGTGGACCCCTTTCGAACTACGGGGCCCCGATTGCTAGGACCTACAGAAGGGTGCGACAAGCACACAACGTTTAGGAACACTCGGGAGCCGACAGATACTAATGTGACGCTTATGCAATCACGTTCGTATAGGTTACGGGGAAATGAGTTCGATTTCAAGCGTGAACTGCGATTTTTTACTCGTGTGGAGACTTTTTCGTAATCTTATGAACACACGTCTCCGCAACTTGACGATAACCAGCCAGGCATTCGGCTTTGGGGTAAAGTATCCGGAGCCAACGATTCTAGATCGATTTTTCGAGAAAGGTGCCCGCGTGCTCAAAGCAGTCGTTTTCGATATGGACGAAACGCTTCTTAGCATCAACCTCAACGCGTTCATCCTTCGCTATTTTAAGGATGTCTCTTCGATGCTCGCGGATATCGGGCGCCGCAGCCGCGGTGGCACGATGGCACGCCTCGGCACCATCCTGGTCGACCTCAACGCCAATCGCCGCAGCAGCACGGACAATCGCACCAATCTTGAGTTTTACCAAGAAGAGGTCGAGCGCCGATGCGGCATTTGCCTCTCGGACCCACTTATCTACGAGGCGTTTACCTACTACGACCGCGAAGTTCTTCCGTACAAGAATGACGAACTCATCAACGCCCATGCCATGCCGGGCGCACACGCCGCGCTTCAGGCCGTACAGGACGCAGGGCTGCGCTGCGCGCTCTTTACCAACCCCAGCTTTCCGCAGGGGGCCATCGAGTGCCGCATGGGTTGGGGCGACCTGGCCGACGCCCCCTTTGAGCTCGTCACGCACATGGGAAACGCCACCCGCTGCAAGCCTGATGCCACCTACTATCTAGAGCAGCTTCAGGTGATGGGGCTCGAACCGCACGAGGTCCTTATGGTGGGCAACGATCCCAAACGCGACTTCCCTAGCCCCGCCTGCGGCATTCAGACTGCCTATGTAGGCCAGGGCAAGCCCAACCGAATCACCTGGCGCGGAACCATGGAAGGCTTCGCCCGCGACTTTAACGCCGTAGTAGAAGCCTTCTACGAACACCAAGTAGCCGACGAACTGTCCTAGCACACTTGGGTTTTGCCGATCATGATGTTGAGGATCTCGACGTCGGTGTCCTTCATGCCCACACGGCCCACGTAGCCCATGCTGGCAATCGTCTGCTCGACGGTATCCTGGATCAAACCCTCGCCGGCACGGAAGCCACGCCCCTGCATGGCCATGTCATGTCCCAGAATCGCCGCATCGACGGCAGCCGAAATCTTGGCGGCACAGCTCGCCTTGGCGCCATCGCACACGATGCCGCCAACGTTACCGAGCGTGTTCGAAACCGTCGCGCCAATCTGCTCGCGCGTGCCACCGCACAGCCAGGTAATCGCAGCACCGGCACCGCACGCGGCGCAAATAGCACCGCAAAACGCCGAAAGCGCACCAATATAGCTCTTGATATGCACGGCGATAAGATCGGACAGCATCACGGCGCGCACCAGACGCTCGTGGTCGCAACGCAGGTACTCGGCATACTCCATGACGGGCAATGCGCAGGTAATGCCTTGATTGCCCGAGCCGCACACAATGGCGACCGGCAGCGCGCAACCGTTCATGCGGGCGTCGGACCCGGCGGCCGCACGGGCACGGGCACGGCAGGCGACGTCATCGGCACGAGCACCCAGCAGCGTACGACCCACCTCGGCGCCCCAAGCGTGCGCAAGGCCCTCGGCACTGATTGCGCCATTCAGCTCAATCTGACGCTCAACGGCAGCGCGGGCGCCCTCAATGTCACCGTCCTCGATAAAGTCGATGATGGAATCAATGGACATGGGCGTATCGGCGTTATCTGCCGCACGCTCGGCCACCACGCGCTCGGCGCAGGCGGCGCACTCCCCCGCCGACTTGCCGCATACCGGAATACCATCGAGCGTATGGCACGTGACATTAGTGTGGTGATCGGTAATCTCGACGACCGCGGTATGACCCCCGGCCGTCGCAGTCACCTTGATGTAGAGGTTGGGCA
>CABUDQ010000030.1 GCA_902490365.1 uncultured Collinsella sp.
TTTTCGTAGATTCCGCACGAGCCGAAGAGCACTTAATGTGCTCTTCGTGCGAGCCCAGGACCTGACCGAGCGAAAAGTTTGCGCCTGGCCTCTGGCGGCGCGACCGAGATGGTGGAATTGTGTGCAGCCAGGGTTTCCGTTGACCGACGCCGGGGTCCCCGCCATAATACTTTCGGTTCACGCACGAATCCGCTGCCAGAGACAGCCGGTGCAAACGGGCATCGCCCGCGAGCTTAATGGGATATCCCGCCAGCCGAGGTGGTCGAGTAGATATGTCTTCTCGCCCCCGTCGCTCATGCAGCGCGGGGGCTTTCTTTTTGGACATGCCCCCGTCACGTCCTTGTGGCGGACCGTGCCCGGAAAGAATTTGAGGAGGTGTAATTCATGCCCCAGCAGTACAAAATCGACAAGGTTGCAGAGATCGAGTCCCGTATCGCCGAGAACGCCGGTCTGTTCGTCGTCAACTACAACGGTCTGACGGTTAAGCAGGCTCAGGAGCTGCGTCATCAGCTTCGCGAGTGCGGCGCCGAGATGAAGGTCTACAAGAACAACCTGGTCAAGATCGCTCTCAAGAACCAGGAGCAGCCCGAGATCGACGAGATCCTCGCCGGCCCCGTCGCTTATGTGTTCTACGAGACCGAGCCGGTCGAGGCCGCTAAGGCCCTTAAGGACTTCTCCGCTAAGTCCAAGGGCGTCCTTGAGATCAAGGGCGGTATCTCCGACGGCAAGGCCGTTTCCGCCGATGATGTTAAGGCTATCGCCGAGCTGCCCACCAAGGATCAGCTTCTCGGCCAGATCGCCGGTCTCATCTCCGGTTTCGCTCGCGACATCGCTGTCTGCGTCAACGGCGTTTCCTCTGGTCTCGCTCGTTCGATCCAGCAGGTCTCCGAGCAGAAGGCAGCCTAGTTGCTGTTTTCACCCGCGGCGGCAACGCCGCACCCCTGGCGCATTCGCGCCGTGTTTTAACTGATCTCCGTGCATCCGCACGGAAACCGAAAGGACTTAGAAATGGCTAAGCTTACCACCGATGAGATCATCGATGCTCTTAAGGAAATGACCCTTCTCGAGGCTTCCGAGCTCGTCAAGGCTATCGAGGACACCTTCGGCGTTTCCGCCGCTGCTCCTGCTGCTGTTGTCGCCGCTCCCGCTGCTGGCGCTGCTGAGGCCGAGGAGAAGACCGAGTTTGACGTCGTGCTCGAGGGCTTCGGCGACAACAAGATCCAGGTCATCAAGGCCGTCCGTGAGCTCACCAACCTTGGCCTGAAGGAGGCCAAGGAGGTCGTCGAGGGCGCTCCCAAGGCTGTTCTCGAGGGTGCCAAGAAGGAGGACGCCGAGGCTGCCAAGGAGAAGCTCGAGGCTGCTGGCGCTGCTGTCACCCTCAAGTAATCAGGCTTTCTCGCCAGATTCCTTTGCAGACGGGGTTCGCATTGCGAGCCCCGTCTTTTTTGTTTTTCGGTCCCTCGGCATCGGTTGCTCAAACTGCCATGTTCTGTGATTTGCGTCGTATCGGGTGCCCTGCCGTTGGGCAATAAAATTGCACCATTCGAGCAATAATTTGCGTTGACCTGCTGAAGAATTGTCTCTGCCTTGTAGCGACATATAGTTCCAGCGGTAAGATGTTTGGGTATCGCAATTTGGTCTGCGGCTGTGTGCCGCACGCACGGGGCGCTTTTGCGCCTGCGAAAGGATCTTTGAATAACATGAAGGCAATCATCCCCGCCGCCGGTCTTGGCACGCGTTTTCTGCCTGGCACCAAGTGCACGCCCAAAGAGATGCTGCCGGTGCTCGACAAGCCCGTCATTCAGTACGTCGTCGAGGAGGCGCTCGAGCCCGAGGAGGTCGACGATGCCATCATCGTTACTTCTCCCGGTAAGCCCGAGCTACTGAACTACTTCCAGCCTGATCGCTCGCTCGAGAACCTGCTGCGCGAGCGCGGCAAGAACGCCTATGCCGATGCTGTCGCCCACGCTGGCGGTATGCCGGTCGACTTCCGTTATCAGTACGAGCCCAAGGGCCTCGGCCATGCTATTCGCTCTGCTGCCGACGCCGTGGCAGGGGAGAACTTCCTGGTTCTTCTGGGCGACTACGTTGTGCCTAACCGCGATATCTGCGACAAGATGCTCGCCGTTTCCAAGGAGCACGGTGGCGCTTCGGTTATCGCCGTCGCTGCTTGCTCGCCCGAGGAAGTCAGCCGCTACGGCGTTATCGCCGGCGAGCGCGTCGGTTCGCTCGAGGGCGCCGAGAACGTTGCCGATGCCGAGCCGGGCGCTGTCTGGCGCATCGGCGGTCTGGTCGAGAAGCCCGCTCCCGAGGCGGCTCCGTCCAACCTGTACATCGTCGGTCGCTACCTCCTGTCTCCGCTGGTCATGGACCTGCTTGCCGACCAGCAGGCCGGTAAGGGTGGCGAGATCCAGCTGACCGACGCCATGGCCCGTTCGCTCGATCGCGAGGCCATGTACGCCGTCGTTATCGACCCGCTGTCGGGCTACGACACCGGTACCCCCTCTGGCTGGATGGCCACCAACGCCCTCATGGCCGCAAGCGATCCTCGCTTTGCCGATGCCTTCTGGGATGCCATCGACGAGCGCGGCGGTTTGATGCGCAAATAAGCCTTCGGGCATCGACATTTACGGGTGCGGACTTCGGTCTGCACCCGTTTTTTATTCGGGCAACAGCTTAGCCCCGGAAAGTGCGTCCCACAATTTGATCGAATTCTGGGACGCGCTTTCCGGTTGGAGCCCCTAGCGGAAACTGCGACCCGGAATTTCGGCTCAGAATGGGACACGGTTTCCCAAACAGGGTTCAACCGGAAACTGCGACCCAGTTTGAGGCCTCAAAACGGGACGCAGTTTCCGCCTGATCGACCCTCGCCGCCATTCCGCCATTCAGCGGCGCGCATCAGCAGCTCTGTTCACAGAAAATATATGAACAGATGTTCGATATACATACATCTACCTGCGTGTTTTCTGCCGAAAAACTTTGCTACTCCAAAAACTCAATCGCGTCAAGACTTTTCTTGCCCAACAGTCGGTACCTGATAAACTATTAGGTTGCGATAACTGGCGAAGCCATGCCTCGCCAACCCACCGAGCATTTCCGTGAAGGAGGAAAAACCTGGTGACCTACGCAATCACTGCCACTGAGCGCACGCGTGTCAGCTTCGGGAAAATCCCGGAGGCCATGGAGCTCCCCAACCTTATCTCTGTTCAAAGGGAATCCTTTGAGCGTTTTAAGGACGAGGGCCTTCGTGAGGCGTTCAAGGAATCCAGCCCCATCCAGAGCCAGAACCATGTTCTCGAGGTTACCTTCGGCGAGCATCAGTTCGGCGACCCCGCGCACACCGTCGAGGAGTGCCGCGAGAAGGATATGACCTATCAGGCTCCGCTTCTGACCGACGTCCGTCTCACCAACAAGGAGACCGGCGAGATCAAGGAGCAGCTCGTCTTCATGGGCGACTTCCCCATGATGACCGATCAGGGCACCTTCATCATCAACGGTACCGAGCGTATCGTCGTCTCGCAGCTCGTCCGCTCCCCGGGCGTGTACTACAGCTCCGAGATGGATTCGGGCAAGCAGATCTACAAGGCCCAGATCATCCCGTCCCGCGGTGCCTGGCTTGAGTTTGAGGTCGACAAGCGCGACCAGCTCATGGTCTCCATCGACCGTAAGCGCAAGCAGAGCGCCACGATGTTCCTGCGCGCCCTTGGCATCGCCGTCACCAACGACGACATCATCGAGCTGCTCGGCAACTCCGATGTGATCAAGCGCACCCTGGAGCGCGACACCGCTCTCACTCGCGAGGACGCCCTCATCGAGATCTACCGTCGCCTGCGCCCGGGCGAGCCTCCCACCGTGGACGCTTCCCGCAGCTTGCTCGAGGGTCTGCTCTTTAACCCGCAGCGCTACGACCTGGCTCGCGTCGGTCGTTACAAGGTCAACAAGAAGCTCAACCTCACCACCGAGGAAGAGGTCACGGTGCTCACCGACGAGGATATCGTCGCTACGCTGCGCTACCTGCTGTCCCTCGCTGCCGGCGAGCAGGGCTTCAAGGTCGACGACATCGACCACTTCGGCAACCGCCGCATCCGTACCGTCGGCGAGCTCGTCGCCAACCAGTTCCGTATCGGCATGAGCCGTATGGAGCGCGTCGTCCGTGAGCGCATGAGCTCCCAGGACATCGACGAGATCACCCCGCAGTCGCTCATCAACATCCGCCCGATCGTGGCCTCCATCAAGGAGTTCTTCGGTTCCTCGCAGCTCTCGCAGTTCATGGACCAGGCGAACCCCCTGACCGGTCTGACCCACAAGCGCCGTCTGTCCGCACTCGGCCCTGGTGGTCTTGCCGGTCACAAGTCCGGCTCCAGCCGCCGCACCAACGTGCCGACGGCCGTCCGCGACGTTCACAACTCGCACTACAGCCGCATGTGCCCGATCGAGACCCCCGAAGGCCCCAACATCGGCCTGATCGGCTCGCTCGCCCTCTACGCCCGCGTCAACGAGTATGGCTTCATCGAGGCCCCGTTCCGTCGCGTCGAGAACGGCGTTGCCACCGACCAGATCGACTGGATGACCGCTGACGAGGAAGAGAAGCACGTCATCGCACCGGCCAACACGCCGCTCGATCCCAAGACCAACGAGTTCATCACGACCGATGCCGAGGGCAAGATCGTCCGCCCGCACACCGTGATCGCCCGTACCCGCGACTTCGACGGCTCCTTCGGTGCTCCCGCCGACGTGCCCGTCGAGGACGTCGACTACATGGACGTCTCGCCCCGTCAGATGCTCTCCGTCGCAGCCACGCTGATCCCGTTCCTCGAGCACGACGACGCCAAGCGTACGCTCATGGGCGCTAACATGCAGCGTCAGGCCGTGCCGCTGGTTCACCCCGCCGCTCCCTATGTCGGTACCGGCATGGAGCGTCGCGCCGCTCTGGACTCCGGCGAGGTCACCCTGGCCAAGAATGCCGGCGAGGTCATCTTTGCCGACGCCGCCAAGATCATCGTCAAGCATGCCGGCGGCATGGACGAGTATCACCTGGCCAAGTACCAGCGCTCCAACCAGTCCACCTGCATCAACCACCGTCCGCTCGTGCGCGTCGGTGACACCGTTGAGCAGGGCGAGCCCCTGGCTGACGGTCCTTCGACCGATCATGGCGAGCTCGCACTGGGTCAGAACCTCACTGTGGCCTACATGCCGTGGGAAGGCTTTAACTACGAGGACGGTATCGTCGTGTCCGAGCGCCTGGTGGCCGAGGACCTGCTGACGACCATCAACATCACCCGTCACGAGATCGACGCCCGCGACACCAAGCTCGGCCCCGAGGAGATCACCCGCGAGATCCCGAACCTCTCCGAGGACATGCTTGCCAACCTCGACGAGGACGGCATCATCCGCATCGGCGCCGAGGTCGGCCCTGGCGACATCCTGGTCGGCAAGGTCACGCCTAAGGGCGAGAGCGCTCTGACCGCCGAGGAGCGCCTGCTGCGCGCCATCTTCGGTGCCAAGGCCCACGACGTTCGCGACACCTCCCTTAAGATGCCTCACGGCGCTTACGGCCGCGTCATCGACGTCGTTCGCTTTAGCCGCGAGAACGGCGACGACCTGGCCCCCGGCGTCAACGAGCAGGTGCGCGTCTACGTCGCCCAGCGCCGTAAGATCCAGCAGGGCGATAAGATCGCCGGTCGCCACGGCAACAAGGGCGTTATCTGCAACGTTCTGCCGGTCGAGGACATGCCCTACATGGCTGACGGTACCCCGATCGACGTTATCCTCAACCCGCTGGGCGTTCCTTCGCGTATGAACGTCGGCCAGCTGCTCGAGTGCCACCTTGGCTGGGCTGCTGCCTGCGGTTGGGATACCGAGGATGCCGACTCCGACAAGTATGTCCCCGGTCCGTTCTTCACCGCGACGCCCGTCTTCGACGGCGCTAAGGAGGACGAGATCGCCGAGGTCATCCGTCGCGCCAACAAGAACATGCTCAACAAGGCCACCGCTGCCTTTGGCGACCACATGCGCCCCGAGTTTGTCACCCAGCTTGACGAGCGCGGCAAGACCCGCCTGTTCGACGGCCGCACCGGCGAGGAGTTCCGCGAGCCCATTACCGTGGGTACGTCCTACATCCTCAAGCTCGGCCACATGGTCGACGACAAGATCCACGCCCGTTCGACCGGCCCTTACAGCCTGGTTACCCAGCAGCCTCTGGGCGGCAAGGCTCAGTTCGGCGGCCAGCGCTTCGGCGAGATGGAAGTTTGGGCACTGTACGCTTACGGTGCTTCCAACGTCCTGCAGGAGATCCTGACCGTCAAGTCCGACGATACCGTGGGCCGCGTCAAGACCTACGAGTCCATCGTCAAGGGCGAGAACGTCCCGGTTCCGGGTATCCCCGAGTCCTTCAAGGTTCTCGTCAAGGAGATCCGCTCCCTCGCACTGGACATCGAGCCCATGCACGATGCCGACGAGGACGCCTCCGCCCCTGTGACCGCCGAGGAGACCTCTGCTCTCGACGACCTGGCTGCGCTCGCCGGCGTTGACGCCGACGTCGAGGCCCAGGATGCCGAGACCGCCGAGGCACCCGAGGCTGTCGCCGCCACGACCACTGATAAGGAGTAGTTGACTGTGGCAGATTTCGAAGCTACTGATTTTGACTCGGTAAAGATCTCCCTTGCCTCCGCCGACCAGATCCGTTCCTGGTCGCACGGTGAGGTCAAGAAGCCGGAGACCATCAATTACCGTACCCTCAAGCCCGAGAAGGACGGCCTGTTCTGCGAGAAGATCTTCGGTCCTGCCAAGGACTGGGAGTGCTCCTGCGGCAAGTACAAGGGCATCCGCTTTAAGGGCATCGTCTGCGAGCGCTGCGGCGTCGAGGTCACCTCGGCCAAGGTGCGTCGCGACCGCATGGGCCACATCGAGCTCGCCGCTCCGGTGTCCCACATCTGGTACTTCAAGAGCCCCACGAGCTTCCCGATGAGCCGTATGCTCGACATCAAGTCCAAGGACCTCGAGAAGGTTCTGTACTTTGCCAGCTACATCATCACCGAGGTCGACTACGAGGCTCGCGAGGCCGACGCCGACGACCTGCGCGAGGAGCTCGCCGCCGATCTCGAAGAGATCGATGCTGAGTGCGCCCGCCAGATCGAGTCCCTCAAGGAGCAGGGCGACCCCGAGAACTTTGACGAGTTCTCCGACGAGGAGCCGCTGACCCCCGAGGAGATCGCCTCTGGCATCGTCGACATCGAGGAAGAGTGCAAGGACGAGAAGCAGCTCCGCACGGACGCCTTCAACGCCTTCATGAAGCTCACCGAGCGCGACCTCATCTCCGATGAGCCGCTGTTCCGCGAGATGACCCGTTACTACTCCATGTACTTCAAGGGTGGCATGGGTGCCGAGGCCGTCCGCGACCTGCTCGCTGCCATCGACCTCCCCTCCGAGGCCGAGAAGCTCAAGGCCATCATCGCCGACGAGGACTCCCAGAAGCAGAAGCGCGAGAAGGCCGTTAAGCGCCTCGAGGTCGTTGACGCCTTCCTGAAGGGCGGCAACAGCCCCGCGAACATGATCCTGGATGTCATCCCGGTCATTCCGCCCGATCTGCGCCCGATGGTCCAGCTCGACGGCGGCCGCTTCGCCGCGTCCGACCTCAACGACCTGTATCGTCGCGTGATCAACCGTAACAACCGACTCAAGCGCCTGCTCGACCTGGACGCCCCTGCGATCATCGTGAACAACGAGAAGCGCATGCTCCAGGAGTCCGTGGACGCCCTGTTCGACAACGGCCGTCGTGGTCGCCCGGTCTCTGGCCGTGGCGGTCGCCCGCTCAAGTCGCTCGCCGAGGCCCTCAAGGGCAAGCAGGGTCGTTTCCGTCAGAACCTGCTGGGCAAGCGTGTCGACTACTCCGGCCGTTCGGTAATCGTTACCGACCCCAAGCTGCTGCTGCACCAGTGCGGTCTGCCCAAGACCATGGCGCTGGAGCTCTTCAAGCCCTTCGTCATGAAGCGCCTGGTCGAGCTCGGCAAGGTCGAGAACATCAAGGGCGCCAAGCGCGCTATCGACCGCGGTGCTACCTTTGTGTGGGATATCCTCGAAGAGGTCATCGACGGCCGCGTCGTGCTGCTCAACCGTGCACCGACCCTGCACCGTCTGTCCATCCAGGCCTTTGAGCCGGTGCTGGTCGAGGGCAAGGCTATCCACCTGCACCCGCTGGTCTGCTCGCCCTTCAACGCCGACTTCGACGGCGACCAGATGTCTGTCCACGTGCCGCTGTCCAGCCAGGCTCAGGCCGAGGCTCGCGTGCTCATGCTCTCTGCGAACAACCTGCGCTCGCCGGCATCCGGCAAGCCGGTTAACATCCCTTCGCAGGACATGATCATCGGTGTGTACTACCTCACCCAGGTCCGCGAGGGTCTGCCGGGCGAGAACCACGTGTTCTCGAGCTTCGACGACGCGCTGCACGCCTATGACTGCCGCTCCGAGGTCGACATGCAGGCCAAGATTCAGGTCCGTGTGTCCGCTGCCGATGCCAACGTCATCAACGAGGACGGCACCCGTATCTTCCGCGTCAAGAACGGCAAGAACGAGTTCGTCGACTACGACGTCACCGGCAACAAGACCGCTCGCTTCGAGACCTCCATCGGCCGCATCATCTTTAACCGCCAGTGCCTGCCCGAAGACTATGAGTTCATGAACTACAAGATGGTCAAGGGCGACGTGGCCAAGCTGGTTGCCGACTGCTGCGATCGTTACCCCGAGGCCAAGGTCGGTCCGATCCTCGACGCCATCAAGTACTCTGGCTTCCACTACGCTACCCGCGCCGGCCTCACCATCTCGGTGTGGGACGCTCTCATCCCTGATGAGAAGCAGGAGCTGCTCGACCGCGCCCAGGCTAACGTCGACCAGATCAACGAGTACTTCGAGGAGGGCTTCATCAACGAGACGGAGCGCCACATCGAAGTCGTTAACGAGTGGACCGCTTGTACCGACAAGGTCGCAGCGCTCATGCTCGACTTGTTCGACGAGGAGAACCCGCTCTACATGATGGCCGACTCCGGCGCCCGTGGTTCTAAGACCCAGCTGCGTCAGCTCGGCGGCATGCGTGGCCTGATGGCAGACATGTCCGGCGAGACGATCGACCTTCCCATTAAGGCGAACTTCCGCGAGGGCCTGCTGCCGCTCGAGTACTTCATTTCGACCTACGGCGCCCGTAAGGGCCTGGTCGATACCGCATCCCACACCTCGGACTCCGGTTACCTGACCCGTCGTCTGGTCGACGTGGCCCAGGACGTCATCGTCCGCGAGGAGGACTGCGGTACGCACGAGGGCGTCACCTACAACCTCATCATCCCCGGCACCACCGACCTCAACACCGACCTCGTCGGCCGTTGCTTCATTGAGGACGTCGTGGCTCCCGATGGCACCGTGCTCTTTGAGCAGGACGGCTACATCGAGAAGGTCGCCGACATCCAGAAGATGGTCGATGCGGGCCTCAAGAAGGTCAAGCTCCGCGCGCTGCTCACCTGCCGCTCCAAGTACGGCGTGTGCCAGAAGTGCTACGGCTGGGATCTTTCCACCCGTCGTCCGGTCGCCATCGGTACCGCGGTCGGCATTATTGCCGCCCAGTCCATCGGCGAGCCCGGTACGCAGCTTACGATGCGTACCATTCACTCCGGCGGCGTCGCAGGCGTCGACGATATTACGCAGGGTCTGCCTACGGTCAGCCGTATGTTCGATATCGTCGGCAACGTCAACGAGAAGATCCTGGGTCGCGAGGCCGAGCTGGCTCCGTACTCCGGTCACCTCTCGATTAAGCCCGAAAAGTCCGAGTACGTGCTGACGCTCACCGATTCCGAGGATCACACCCGTGTCCTCGACGAGCGTCGCGTCCCCGCATCGGTGCGCTTCATGCCCGAGATCGAGGACGGCTGCGAGGTTCGCGCCGGCGACCAGATCACCAAGGGCTTCGTCAACTTCCGCAACCTGCGCAAGCTGACCGACATCGAGTCGACGATGCACACCTTCGTCGAGAGCGTCAAGGACGTCTACACCAGCCAGGGCGTCGACCTGAACGACAAGCACATCGAGGTGCTCGCACGTCAGATGCTGCGTCGCGTTCAGATCACCAACCCCGGTGACTCCAAGTACCTGCTTGGTCAGTACGTCGACCGCTACGAGTTTGCCGACGAGGTCGAGCGCGTTGCCCGTCTGGGCGGTCAGGCTCCCGTGGCCGAGCCCGTCATCCTGGGTACGCTCAAGGTCGCGTCCAACATCGACTCCTGGCTGTCGAGCGCTTCGTTCATCCGTACGGCCGGCGTCCTTACCGAGGCTGCTATCGAGGGCAAGGTCGACCACCTGCTCGACCTTAAGTCCAACGTCATCGTCGGTAAGAAGATCCCGGCTGGTACCGGCCTCAAGCCGTACGCCAACGCCAAGCTGACGTATCGCACGGCCGACGGCTATGTCGACATCGACGGTCCGGCTTCGCCCAACGCCAAGTCGCTGCCCGAGTGGGCCCCTGTGGAGCTCAAGGACCTGGACGAGCAGCTCCCGCAGCAGCTCGACTGGGCCGGCTACGACGAGTTCGGTGGTGCTGACGGTTCGTTCACCCGCAACGGCCACACCATCTCCGCCGAGAAGGCTCGCCTGTACCTGTTCGACGACCTGGGCGTGTCGCAGCGCTGGACCAACAAGTTCAGCGAGGTCGGCATCGAGACGGTCGGCGACCTGGTTGGCAAGTCCGAGGAGGATCTGCTGCGCATCGATGGCATCGGTGCCAAGGCGATCGAGGAACTCCGTGACGGCCTTGAGGCCCACGACCTGCTCTACATCCTCGAGAACAACGACGACGTTGCCGACGAGGAAGACCTCTCGCAGCTTCTGCAGATGGTCTTTAGCCCCGACGGTCCGGACGATATCCTGCTGGGTACCTCCGCTCCGACGCATCACGCCGACGCCGACGAGGAGCTCCTGGGCGCCCCGATCGACGACAAGAAGGCTCCCGCCAACGGCGCGATCAACGAGGACATGGCTTCCCTCGACGAGCTGCTCAACCAGCTCGTAGACACCGACGACGCCGAAGAGGCCAAGGACAACGACGAGGAATAATTTCCTAGTGCGTTAACCGCCCTTCCAAAGACCCGCTTCCCAACAGGGGAGCGGGTCTTTTTTGGTGAGGAACGTTGCCCCGACGAGCACGTCGGATTCCCGGAACGGGCGGCCCGCTGTTAAAGTTTGTCGCGAGTTCCGCACGCAAAGGAAAGCACTTAATGTGCTTTCCGTCTTGTGCAGGACTGTAGAGCAGCAAACTTAAACAGCGGGCCGCCCGTTCCGGGAATCCGCCCCCGCGCACAGAAGGGGATTCCTTTTGCCAATAAGGGACAGGTTTATTTTGGTCGGTTTTTCATGCTTGAATTTGAAACATTTCGCCCGACAAGAGCGTATCTATGGTGAGGGCCTCATCGAGAACCATTAATGTCACCGGGAGGTGATTATGGAAGAACAAGCTTTTAGACAGGCGGTCGAAGACCACCGGGATGTCGTGTTTCGGATCGCATTGACGTATCTGCGTGATCGCGCTGACGCCGACGATGTCGCTCAAGACGTCTTTCTTAAGTTGCTCAAAAGCGACGCGCAATTTGAAAACTGGGAGCATCTTCGTCGATGGCTTATCCGGGTCACGATCAATGAATGTAAATCTCTCTTTCGAAAGCCGTGGAGGCGCGTGGAGGATATTGAGAATCTGGCCGATTCGCTTTCGACGGCGCAGGAGGAGACCAAGGCGGTCCTGTCAGACGTTATGCGACTTCCGGAGCGATTCCGTATTCCTATCGTGCTCTATTACTATCTGGGCTTCTCGACTTCAGAAATTGCCGAGTTACTGCATGTGCCAGCCGCGACCGTTCGAACGCGTTTAGCTCGCGGCAGATCGAAGCTCAAGTTCATCCTAGAGGAGGGCGACCGTGAAATCCAACCAGATCAAGCAGGCCTTCGAGTCCGTCCAAGCCGATAGCGATCTTGCTGACCGTGTTCTTTATGCCGCTGCTGGCGAGCCGCTTCGCCGAAAGGGTCACGCGAAGCCTCTGTATGTTGCCGTAATCGGATGTCTTGCCGGAGTGCTGGCGACCGGAGGGGTCGCCTACGCTGTTGTCAATTCCAGTTATTTTGCCTCTGCCTGGGGAAACCATGGCAACGGAGAGTCCGTTACCTGGACAAATGGCGGCTCGTCGGGGACGAAATATACCTACACCAGAGAGTTTGGTGATGGTATCGCGCCCCAAAGCCTGGAGGGTGCAGTCCAGAAGGTCAATCTGTCCGTCGAGGGCAACGGCTATACGCTCGACATTCATGAGATGGCAATCGACGAGAACGGTTGCGGTGCTGTGACGTTTACATTGTCCAATCCGAATGGCGTTAACTACTACAAGCCGGCGGCAGAGCTTGGCGAACTTGTTCTCTATGGTGAAGAAGAAGGGGGCGTCAGTACACCCAGCATGAACTTCGGCGAGGAATGGGCTGATACACGCTGCACCATTGATAAAGACACATCAAGCGACACGGTCATTAACGGCACGATGTACTTTGCATCTTGGAATCGCGATCGAGATTTACGACATGCGGTCACCTGGAATATCAGTTGGACGGAGGGCAAAGGTGAGGATGCGAAGGTGATCGAGGTATCGACGCCAGAGTTTAACGTCGGAGCGCACGTCGATACAAAAGAACTCCGCTCCGATGACTCGCCGCTTGAGATCAGCCCGTTTTCCATCCAGACGCACATCGACGATCTGGGCATTGACGCAGTCACGAAAAAGCTGACCGTTACCTACAAGGATGGATCGGAGCAGATTATCGAAGACGATGCTGCAGGCGCGTACAATTCCTATTTTTCGCTGACGCGCAATAGCGGGGAGAACATCTCGGTTCCGACAAAGCTGATCAATGTCGATCAAGTGGTCTCGGTAACCCTCGAGGGCACGAGATACACATCAACAGGAGAGACCGAAACAGAAGTACCCTTTACCATCGTCTACTCGTAAGGCTTGAGGCCGCTTCCCACTAGGGGAAGCGGCCTATTTTGCGTTATATGGACGGTTATTTTGAGCGATATTCGCCTGAATTTCGGAAGTATGCGGCAAAATCTCGAAGGGTCGACCACACCGCATATGCTCAAGCGCTCTACCTGCGGGTTTGTTATCGCAAAACCCCTGCGTGCTCGGTAGGTCCAGAATTTGCCGCATACTTCCGAAAGCGCCGCCGATTTCCCTATGACAGATGAGGGCGGATCACCGCTGGAGCGCGATGTTTCCGCAGATAAAACCGACCAAAATAAACCTGTCCCGTTTTGGCAGGTAACGTTGCCCCGACGAGCACGTCGGATTCCCGGACCGGGCGGCCCAGGTTTTAAGTTTGTCGCGAGTTCCGCACGCAAAGGAAAGCACTTAATGTGCTTTCCGTCTTGCGCAGGACTGTAGAGCAGCAAACTTAAAACCTGGGCCGCCCGGTCCGGGGATCCTCCCAAACGCACAGGAGGGGATTCCTTTTGTGTAGGCTTTGCGGAAATGTGCCTATTTTGGGATACGCCCGGCGGCGTGGTCTGTTGACGGCACAGCTAACGCCACGTATCCTATCGAACTGCGTGTTTCGTAGGGGGATGCTGACCCCTCGATTCAAGCCGTTGCACTTTACAGAAAGCTGGAATCATTCGAGAAGGAGTACGCTTTGCCTACTATTAACCAGCTGGTTCGCCAGGGCCGTCGTTCCGTGCCCAAGAAGTCCAAGAACGCTGCTCTGCAGCACAACTCCCAGAAGCGCGGCGTGTGCACCCGCGTCTTCACCACGAGCCCCAAGAAGCCGAACTCGGCTCTTCGTAAGGTTGCCCGTGTTCGCCTTGTCAACGGCATCGAAGTTACTGCTTACATCCCGGGTGAGGGCCACAACCTGCAGGAGCACTCCATCGTGCTCGTCCGCGGCGGTCGTGTCCGTGACCTCCCTGGTGTCCGTTATCACGTCATCCGTGGCGCCTACGACGCTGCTCCGGTCCAGAACCGTATGCAGGCCCGTTCCAAGTACGGTGCTAAGCGCCCCAAGGCTAAATAAGCCAGATAACGTTTTGATACTTTCGCCGTGTGCCGCCTAAGCGCCGCACGGTAGACACTTAAGGAGATTTCACATGCCGCGTCGTGCAGCAGCTAATCGTCGTGAGGTTCAGCCTGACGCCGTTTACAACAACCGCCTGGTGACTCAGCTCATCAACAAGGTCCTTCTTGACGGCAAGAAGGCCACCGCTGAGCGCATCGTTTACACCGCTTTCGAGATCGTTGCCGAGAAGTCTGAGGGTGGCGACGCTCTCGCTACCTTCAAGAAGGCTATGGACAACGTCAAGCCCACGCTCGAGGTTAAGCCCAAGCGTGTCGGTGGCGCTACCTATCAGGTCCCGATGGAGGTCAACTCCCGTCGTTCCACCGCTCTGGGTATCCGCTGGATCGTCAACTTCTCCCGCGCTCGCAAGGAGAAGACCATGGCCGAGCGTCTCGCCAACGAGATTCTCGACGCCTCCAACGGCCTGGGCGCTTCCGTCAAGAAGCGTGAGGACGTCTTCAAGATGGCCGAGGCCAACCGCGCGTTCTCTCACTATCGTTGGTAAGTTAAGGTAAGGAACTAACATGGCTAAGCCTAAGTACAAGCTTTCCGATACCCGTAACATCGGCATCATGGCTCACATCGATGCCGGTAAGACCACCACGACCGAGCGTATTCTTTACTACACCGGTAAGACCCACAAGATCGGTGAGGTTCATGAGGGCGCTGCCACCATGGACTGGATGGTTCAGGAGCAGGAGCGCGGCGTAACCATTACCTCCGCTGCTACCACCTGCTTCTGGAACAAGGACGGTAAGGACTACCGCATCCAGATCATCGACACCCCGGGCCACGTTGACTTCACCGCCGAGGTCGAGCGCTGCCTGCGCGTCCTCGATGGCGCTGTTGCCGTCTTTGACGCCGTTGCCGGCGTTCAGCCCCAGTCTGAGACCGTTTGGCGTCAGGCTTCTACTTTCAACGTCCCCCGCATCGCCTTCATCAACAAGTATGACCGCGTGGGCGCTGACTTCTTCAACGCTATCGAGACCATGAAGGATCGTCTCGACGCTAACGCCGTGGCCGCTCAGGTCCCGATGGGCGCCGAGGACAACTTCTGGGGCGTCATCGACCTCGTTACCATGACTGCATGGGACTTCAAGGCCGACGAGAAGGGCATGACCTACCCTGAGCCGATGGAAGAGATCCCGGCTGAGTTTGCCGACATCGCTGCCACCAAGCGCGAGGAGCTCCTCGACGCTGCTGCCAGCTTTGACGACGAGCTCATGGAGAAGATCCTCATGGAGGAGGACTTCACCGTCGAGGAGCTCAAGGCTGCTCTGCGCAAGGGCGTTCTGGCCAATGAGCTCAACCTCGTCTTCGTGGGCTCCGCCTACAAGAACAAGGGCGTCCAGGAGCTGCTCGACGCTGTCGTCGACTACCTGCCCAGCCCGCTCGACGTCGAGGCTGTCACCGGTACCGATCCGGACACCGGCGAGGAGATCCAGCGTCATCCTTCCTTCGACGAGCCCTTCTCCGGCCTGGTCTTCAAGATCATGACCGACCCGTTCGTCGGTAAGCTCACCTACGTCCGCGTTTACTCCGGCCGCGCCGAGTCCGGCTCCTACGTGGTCAACGCTTCCAACGGTCAGCGCGAGCGCCTCGGCCGCATCCTCGAGATGAACGCCGCCGAGCGTATCGACCGTGACGACGCTGCCGCCGGCGACATCGTCGCTTGCGTCGGCTTCAAGAACTCCACCACCGGTGACACCCTGTGCGCCGAGGGCAAGGAGATCGTCCTCGAGAAGATCGAGTTCGCTAAGCCCGTTATCGACGTTGCCATCGAGCCCAAGACCAAGGCCGAGCAGGACAAGATGTCCCTGGCTCTGACCAAGCTCGCCGAGGAGGACCCGACCTTCCAGGTGTCCACCAACCACGAGACCGGCCAGACCATCATCGCCGGCATGGGCGAGCTGCACCTCGAGATCATCGTCGACCGTCTGCTCCGCGAGTTCAAGGTTGACGCTAACGTCGGTAAGCCCCAGGTCGCCTACCGCGAGACCGCTGGTCACGACGTCGAGAAGGCTGAGGGCAAGTTCGTCCGTCAGTCCGGTGGTCGCGGTCAGTACGGCCACGCCGTCATCAAGCTCGAGAAGATGGAGGAGGGCTTCGGCTACGAGTTCGTCAACGCTATCGTCGGCGGCGTCGTGCCCAAGGAGTACATCCCGTCCATCGACAAGGGCATCCAGGAGGCCCTGAACACCGGTGTTATCGCCGGCTTCCCGGTCCTCGACGTCAAGGTCACCCTGTTCGACGGTTCTTACCACGAGGTCGACTCCTCCGAGGCCGCCTTTAAGATCGCCGGTTCCATGGCTATCAAGGACGCCCTCAAGAAGTCCGACCCGCAGCTGCTCGAGCCGATCATGGCTGTCGAGGTCGAGACCCCCGAGCAGTACATGGGCGACGTTATGGGCAACCTCTCCGGTCGCCGCGGCAAGATCGAGGGCATGGAGGATCGCAAGAACAGCAAGCTCATCCGTGCCAAGGTGCCGCTGGGCGAGATGTTCGGTTACGCTACCGACCTTCGCTCCCAGACCCAGGGCCGTGCATCCTACACGATGCAGTTCGACTCTTATGAGCCCGCGCCCAAGTCCATCGTGGACGAGGTCATGAGCAAGAACGCCTAAGTTCGAGCTCCCTGTTACGTAATCCGCGAGAGCATCTCTCGCACTCTTTGGAGGTTTAAGTTGGCTACCCAGAAGATCCGCATTCGCCTCAAGGGCTATGATCACGAGGTCGTCGATCAGTCCGCGAAGCTCATCGTCGAGACCGCTCAGAAGACCGGCGCTCGCGTTTCCGGTCCTGTCCCCCTGCCCACCGAGCGCAACCTGTACACGGTTATCCGCTCGCCGCACGTGAACAAGGACTCCCGTGAGCAGTTCGAGATGCGCACCCACAAGCGTCTCATCGACATCCTCGACCCCACCTCGGGCACCGTTGATTCGCTCATGCGTCTCGACCTCCCCGCTGGCGTCGACATCGACATCAAGCTCTAAGCGATATCGCTCATAGCTTAAAGGGCCCCGCTGCCGTTACGGTAGCGGGGCCCTTTTGTTTTGAGCTTAGGTTTTAAGAGGCGAATAATGCTGCTGAGAGGATGGCTTTGGCACCCTATGCGCTCAAAGGGCGCAAGGATGCTTCTTCGAAGTGGAATGCGCGGAGCCCGCCCGCCGTCTCGATGTTCGCGCGACCATAATCGTCGACCGTTCTGAATATTCCTCGCGCCAGCTCTTCTCCAGCGGGGGAGCGGGCAATTACGTGGTTCCCAATCCAATTGAGGTGGGCGACATAATCATCGAGGATGGGCGCAAGCGGGCCGACGCTACTCTCCATTGTATTAAGGCACTTCTCCCAAGTGTCTACACCCTCAACGACCGCATGGTAGACCGCATCGAGCAGCGTATCGACCGTGGGAACATTCTTGTTGAGATCCGAGAGGCCGATTGCCGCCAGCCCGCCATCGGGAACCTCCGAGGGCACATAGTTCACATTGACGCCAATGCCGCAGACGGCGAAGGGTTTGCCTTCGTTATCGCGTGCTGCCTCGACTAAGATGCCGCCAAGTTTGCGCCCTCGAGCGACCAAGTCGTTGGGCCATTTGAGGCCAATCTCGTTTGCAAGACCCTGTTTTTCGAGCGCCTCGAGCACCGCTAGGCCGCTGACGGCAGCAAGACCAGAGTACTTCGCAGGATTAACGCATGGACGCAGGACAATCGAAAGCAATAGGTTGCCGGCGGTTGAATCCCACTTGTGGCCGCGCCGGCCGCGTCCTGCTGTCTGAGCCCGGGCGGCAAGTCCTGTGCCGTGCGGCGCTCCCTGTTTTCCTGCTTCGAGCAGGTCATCGTTGGTCGATCCGGTTACGTCGACTATCGTTAATTTGGCATCCATAACGGCTGCTACCTCCTTAATGAATAAGTGAATAACGCAATGGTGTCGAGAGAGACACAATGTGAAGCCTTTGTCGCATTTGGACAATTTAATGTTAACACGTTAACAATGACTGAAATGCGCTATCCTCTCTTGGTCGATGTAAACACGTCAACAACTCAAAGGAGGTTAGTGATGGGTTTCACGATTCTTGGAACAGGCTCGGCGCTTCCTGAGCGCAGTGTTTCCAATGACGAGCTGTCCGAGTTCCTCGATACCTCGGATGAGTGGATTTTTACCCGCACAGGTATTAAGAGTCGCCACGTCTGCACCACCGAGTCACTTGACGACCTTGCCGTAGCGGCGAGCGAGCGGGCACTTCAGGTGTCCGGAATCGACGCGAGCCAGTTGGATCTGATCGTCTGCTCGACGACGACGGGTGACCACCTTGTTCCCGCCGAGGCGTGTGCCGTTGCTGAGCGACTGGGCGCGACGTGCCCTGCCTTCGATGTCTCGGCTGCCTGCGCCGGCTTCGTATTTGCGCTCGATGTTGCCGAGGGCTATATCGCGCGAGGACGAGCCAAGCATGTGCTTGTCGTTGCCGCCGAGCAGATGACGCGCGCGCTCGATTGGACCGACCGCGCCACCTGTGTGCTCTTTGGCGATGGGGCAGGCGCCGCGGTGATTGAGGCTGGGGGAGACAGCCCCCTTGCCGTTGAGCTTTCGACGGCGCCCGACGTCGAGACGTTGTGCGTTCCCGGTCTGGTCGGCACCTCGCCGTTTAAGGCCTCCGCAGATAGCGAGAGCGTGCTGTCCATGAATGGCCGCCGCGTGTTCAAGTTCGGCGTCAACGCGATTTGCGACACGGTCCATAAGCTTGCGAGCGATGCGGGCATTTCGGTCGAGGACATCGACCATTTTGTATTCCATCAGGCTAACGAACGAATCCTGAGTCAGGCGGTCAAGCGCCTCGGTGTGCCAGACAAGCGCGTGGTTCGAACGCTGCGCGAGACCGGCAACATTTCGAGCGCATGCATTCCGCTTGCCCTCGACCGGCTGGCAAACGCCGGTGCACTTCACACGGGCGACACCATCACCCTCGTTGGATTTGGCGCCGGTCTGGATATAGGTGGCTATCTACTTCGTTGGAAGTAGTCGCACATAGGAAATAAAAACGCCCCTAGGGCACAAACAAAGGAGAACTACCATGGCAGATCAGAAGACCTTCGAGCGCGTTTGCGATGTTATCCGCGAGACCGCCGGTCTTGACGATGTCGAGATGAAGCCCGAGTCCACGCTCGAGGAGATTGGTCTCGACAGTCTGGGCACCGTCGAGATCCTCGTCGCCGTTGAGGACGAGTTTGGCATCCAGCTCGATACCGAGGAGAACCCCAAGACGGTCGGCGAGTTCGCCGATACGGTCGAGGCGGCATTGGAGAAGTAGAGATGCTCAAGACTTCTCTCTGCGATCTGCTCGGCATCGAAAAGCCCGTGTTCCAGGGCGGTATGGCCTGGATCGCCGACGCCTCGCTGGCGTCCGCAGTGTCCGAGGCGGGCGGCTTAGGGATTATCGCGGCCATGAACGCCGACGCCAACTGGCTGCGCGACCAGATTCATGAGCTGCGCGCCAGGACGGATAAGCCCTTTGGCGTCAACGTCATGCTCATGAGCCCGTTTGCCGACGAGGTCGCGCGGGTCGTGATTGACGAGCGGGTACCGGTCGTCGTGACGGGTGCCGGCAATCCCACCAAGTACATGAAGGCGTGGAACGAGGCGGGCATCAAGGTCATCCCGGTCGTTGCCTCGGTGGCGCTGGCGCGCCTCGTGGCGCGTCGTGGAGCCACTGCCGTGGTTGCCGAGGGTACCGAATCAGGCGGCCATATTGGCGAGACCTCGACGATGGCACTGGTGCCGCAGGTTGTCGATGCGGTCGATATTCCCGTGGTTGCGGCTGGCGGTATCGCCGATGGCCGCGGCGTGGCGGCCGCCTTTATGCTGGGCGCCGCCGGCGTGCAGGTGGGTACGCGCTTTCTGATCGCAGATGAGTGCACCGTATCGGAGCAGTACAAGGAGATGGTCCTGAAGGCCAACGACACCTCGACGCGTGCGACCGGCCGCTCGACGGGACACCCGGTGCGTGCCCTCAAGAGCCCCTTCACCAACGCCTACGCCAAGAGCGAGGCGGCGGGCGTAAGCGTCGAGGAGCTCGGGGCCATGGGCACGGGCGCCCTTCGCAAGGCCGCCAAGGACGGCAATTACGAAGAGGGCTCGTTTTTGTGTGGACAGATTGCCGGCATGGTCAACGAGCGCCAAAGCGCACGTGAAATCGTTGACGACCTGGTCGATGGCGCCGAGCACGTCCTGAAGGGTGCGTGCGCATGGGTGGCGTAGCGTTTCTGTTTGCCGGCCAGGGCGCCCAGCACCCCGCGATGGGCGTCGACCTGATCGAGGCATCGCCGGCGGCCGCCGAGGTGTTCGCCATTGCCGACGAGGTGCGCCCGGGGACCAGTGAGCAGTGCCGAAGCGCCTCCAAGGAGGAACTCTCGCAGACCGAGAACACGCAGCCGTGCGTGTTCGTTCACGATCTGGCAGCGGCTGCCGCCCTGCGTGAGCGCGGCGTGGTACCTACCGCCTGTGCGGGTTTTTCGCTTGGCGAGGTCGCCGCGCTCACCTTTGCGGGGGCGTTCGATACGCGAGCGGGTTTTGAGCTCGTATGTGAGCGTGCGGCATTGATGGCCACGGCGGCCGAGCGTCACCCCGGCGGCATGCGCGCCGTCATCAAACTCGATGCGGCGCAGGTCGAGGGCTTGGCAAAACAGGCCGGCGAGGACTGCTGGCCGGTCAACTACAACAGCCCCCAGCAGACGGTTGTGGCCGGAGCGCCCGAGGCGCTGCAGGAGCTCGACGTTCTAGTGAAAGAGGCTGGCGGTCGCGCCATGAAGGTCGCGGTGTCGGGTGCATTCCATAGCCCCTATATGGCCGAGGCGACCTGTGGCCTTGCTGCATATATCGAGGCCGGTCACGCGCCGTCCCCGCTGCTGATTCCTGTTATGGCAAATATGACAGCGGCGCCCTATCCGGCCGACCCGCAGGCGGCAGCGGAGATGCTGGCCAACCAGGTGAGTCATGCCGTGCGCTGGGTCGACACGCTGCATGTTCTGCAGGATCAAGGCATCGATACGTTTATTGAGGTCGGCCCTGGCAAAACGTTGTCCGGCTTGGTCAAGCGTACGTTGAGCGACGTTCGCGTGTATTCGTGCGAAACGGCCGAGCAGGTCGCAGCTATTGCCGACGAGCTCGCATAGTCCACAGAGCTGTAACCCGAAAGGAATGACATGGGCAACTTGAACAACGGCGCGCTCGAGCGCAACGACTCACGTCGCGTGGCGCTGGTCACGGGCGGCTCGCGTGGTATCGGCCGCGCTTGTGCGGTTGGCCTGGCGGAGGATGGCTACGATATCGCCGTCGTCTATGCCGGCAGCGTCGATGCGGCGCGCGAGACATGCGAAGCCTGTGAGGCGGCTGGCGCCACGGCGCGCGCATATCAATGTGACGTGGCCGACCCCGATGCCGTCAACGCTTGCGTGGAGACGGTCCTCAACGACTTTGGCTTCATTTGGGCGCTTGTCAACAACGCCGGCATCACGCGCGACGGCCTGCTCATGCGCATGGGCGATGACGCCTTCGACCGCGTGCTCGATGTCAATCTCAAGGGCACGTTCAATATGACGCGCGCGCTCACCAAGACCTTTATGCGCCAGCGCGGCGGTTGCGTCGTCAACATGAGCTCGGTCGTGGGCCTGATGGGCAATGCCGGGCAAGCCAACTACGCTGCTTCCAAGGCGGGCGTGATAGGGCTTACCAAGGCGGTGGCGCGCGAGCTTGCGCCTCGTGGCGTACGAGCGAACGCGGTCGCCCCCGGGTTTGTCGAGACAGATATGACGGCAAAGCTCTCGGAGAAGGTGCGTACGGTAACCGAGGAACAGATTCCCCTTAAGCGCATGGCACGTCCCGAGGAAGTGGCCGGCGTGGTGCGCTTTTTAGCGAGCGATGCGGCTGCTTACATTACGGGCGAGGTCGTGCGCGTCGACGGCGGAATGGCGATGTAGAAACCAGGGCTGAAGAACGGCTTGGATGAGGAGACCATGATGGAACAGAGAGTTGCAATCACCGGCATCGGTGCCGTATCGCCGCTCGGCAACACCGCGCTTGCCACCTGGGCGGCCATGTGCGCCGGGACCTGTGGCATCGGCCCGATCACGCACTTCGATACCGATGCGTTTACCGTCAAGGTGGCGGCCGAAGTCAAGGGCTTTGACGGCAACGAGTACTTTGGCAAGCGCGACGCCAAGCATCTGGACCCCTGCGTTCAGTTTGCGCTGGTGGCTTCGGACGAGGCAATGCACGATGCGGGCTTTGATGCCGAAGGCGCCATCGATCGCGAGCGCCTGGGCGTTTACGTGGGGTCGGGCGTGGGCGGCATGCAGACGCTCGTCGACAACGTCCATACGATTGCCGACCGTGGGCCCCGCCGCGCATCGCCTTACATGATCGCGATGATGATCCCCAACATGGCATCGGGCAATATCGCAATCCGTCACAAGGCAAAGGGACCGACCCTGCCAGTCGTGACTGCGTGCGCGACCTCGGCCCATGCGGTGGGCGAGGCGTTCCGTGCTATCAAGCACGGCTATGCCGACGCGATCCTCGCGGGCGGTGCCGAGGCGGCCATTATCCCCGATGCTGTTGCAGGCTTTACGTCCTGCCGCGCATTGACCACCAACCCCGATCCCGCGACGGCCTGCCGCCCGTTCGACGCAGACCGCGATGGCTTTGTGATGGGTGAGGGCGCCTGCGTGCTGGTACTCGAGAGCATGGAGCATGCGCAGGCGCGCGGTGCGCACATTTATGCCGAGGTCGTGGGCTACGGCAACACCGATGATGCCTATCACATTACGAGCCCCGACCCCGATGCCGCCGGCATTGCCCGTGCGATATCGCTGGCGGTAGCCGAGGGCGACGTCAAGCCTTCCGAGGGTCTCTACATCAACGCCCACGGCACCTCGACCAAGCTCAACGATTCGTCCGAGACGACAGGCATTAAGCGGGCGCTCGGCGAGGACGCGGCACGCGCCGCGCACGTCTCGTCGACCAAGTCGATGACCGGGCACATGATCGGTGCCACGGGTGCCATCGAGGTCATGGCCTGTGCCATGGCGCTCGAGCAGGGCGTGGTGCCCCCGACCATTAACTACCACACGCCCGATCCCGCCTGCGATCTTGATTACACGCCTAATCGAGCGGTTCGCGCCGACCTTACCTGGGCGCTTTCGACCAACCTGGGCTTTGGCGGGCACAACGCCGCCATCGCGCTGCGTAGATATACGAGGAGCTAGAGCATGGATTCCAAAAGACTTGCCGAGATAGCCGATGTGATGGAGGACCGCGGCCTTACGCGCGTACGTGTTGAGGAGCCCGATGGCACCGCGGTCGAACTCGAGCGCGCGAGTGCCGCGCAGCCGGTTGCCGTGCCCGTGCCTATGCCGGGTGCCGTGGCCGCTCAAGTTGCAGCTCCCACAGTCGCGCCTGCCGCACCGGAACCCGCCACGCAGACACCTGCCGCCGCGCCGGAGCCCAAGGGCACCGAGGTGGCTGCTCCCATGGTGGGCGTCTTCTATGCTGCCCCTGCGCCGGGCGACGAGCCGTTTGTGCGCGTGGGCTCCAAGGTCAAGGCCGGCGAGACCCTCTGCATCATCGAGGCCATGAAGGTTCTCAACGAGGTGACGGCCGAGGCAGACGGTGAGGTGCTCGAGATCTGCGTGGCCGACGGCGACCTCGTGGAGTTTGGCAGCTGCCTCATGAGGATCGGATAGGTGATATCCATGAACAAAGAAGAGCTCAAGAAGCTATTACCGCATCGCGAGCCGATGCTTTTGCTCGACGAAGCCGAGCTGGTGGGCGACGAGGCCCACGGCAAGATCACGATTACAGGCGACGAGTACTTTTTGCAGGGACATTTTCCGGGAAACCCGGTCGTCCCCGGCGTGATTCAGTGCGAGATGCTCGCCCAGAACTGCTGCGTGCTGCTGATGGGCGATGAGGAGGCGCGCGGCGCGACGCCGTTCTACACGAGTCTGGACAAGGTGCGCTTTAAGCGTCCGGTGCGCCCGGGCGACACGGTGGATCTGGTGTGCTCCATCACGCGTGCGCACGGGCCGTTCCGCTTTGCGACGGGTACCGCGAGCGTCAACGGTGAGGTTTGCTGCCGCGCCGATATGTCTTTTGCACTCATGCACGAAAGTTAAGGAAGGCTTCATGTTCGACAAAGTGCTCATCGCCAACCGCGGCGAAGTCGCGGTCCGTGTTATCCGCGCGTGCCGCGATATGGGCATCAAGACCGTCGCCGTTTATTCCACGGCCGATGCGGACGCGCTACACGTGCAGCTTGCCGACGAGGCGTATTGCATCGGCGGCCCGCGTCTTGCCGAGAGCTACCTCAACGACGATGCCGTGCTCACCTGTGCCGTAAAGTCGGGAGCTAAGGCAATTCATCCCGGCTATGGCTTTTTCTCAGAGAAGGCGAGCTTCGTGCGCGACTGCGACAAATACGGTCTGGCGTTTGTCGGTCCTTCGGCCGAGGTGATCGACAGCATGGGCGACAAGGACGCCGCACGCCGAACGGCTGCTGCCGCGGGCGTGCCCATCGTGCCGGGCTGCGATTTGCTCAAAAGCCCCGAGGAGGCGACGGCCGAGGCCGAGCGCATCGGCTGTCCCGTGCTCATCAAGGCGCGTGCCGGCGGTGGCGGTCGCGGTATTCGCAAGGTCGAGCGCGTGGAAGACGCGGCAAAGGCGTTCATCGAGGCGCGTGCCGAGGGCGAGGCCGTTTTTGGCGACGGCGAGTGCTACATGGAGAAGTTCGTCGCGCCGGCGCATCACGTTGAGGTACAGATTATGGCCGATAAGCAGGGCCATGTGTTTTCACTCGGCGAGCGCGAGTGCTCGGTGCAGCGCCGCAACCAAAAGCTGATCGAGGAGAGCCCCGCGCCGTGCCTCGACGGACGCGACGATATTCGCGCGCGCATGCACAAGGCCGCGCGCGACTTGGCTCGTGCCGTCGGTTATGAGGGCGCTGGCACCATCGAGTTTCTGTACTCGGACGACGGCAATTTCTACTTTATGGAAATGAACACGCGCTTGCAGGTGGAGCATCCGGTTACAGAGTTTGTAACCGATACCGACTTGGTCAAGTGGCAGCTGCGCGTGGCAGCCGGCCAGCCTCTGCCCTTTGAGCAGGAGGACATGCCGGTGCGCAACCACGCCATGGAGTGCCGCATCAATGCCGAAACGCCGGACTTTCTGCCGTCGTGCGGAACGGTCACCGCGTTGCGTGTGCCGGGTGGCCCGCGCGTGCGCTGGGATTCCGCCATGTTTACCGGTGCGAAAGTTCCGCCGTACTACGACTCCATGCTCGGCAAGCTCATCGTGTGTGCGCCCACGCGTGACGGCGCCATTCGCAAGATGCGCTCGGCCCTGGGCGAGCTCGTGATTGGGGGCGTGAGCGAAAACAGCGAGCTTCAGCTCGACGTGCTGGCAAACGACGAGTTCTTGTCGGGCATGTATCACACCGATCTGATGGGGCATCTCTATGCTGATGAATAGAAAAGCGAAGACGGTCAATGTCCTTGAGGGGCCGATAACCGAGTCGTGCGCCGAGTTCCCCGCGCGCCACGTGTTTGTCAAATGCCCGGAGTGCCGCCGTGTGATCGATGAGGCGCGCCTGCACGACAACCTCGAGGTCTGCCCTCGTTGCGGCAAACACTTTCGCGTGAGCGGTCGCGCGCGCATGCGCATGACGGTCGACGCGGGTACCTTTGAGGAATGGGATGCCAATCTGGCGTCGAAGGACTTCCTCTCGTTTCCCGGTTATGCCGACAAGCTTAAGAGCGTGAGCGAGCGTTCGGGCGAGCGCGATGCCGTTGTGTGCGGCAGGGGCAAAATCTGCGGCTGCGATACCGCGCTCTTCTTTATGGATGCCAACTTTGTGATGGGCTCAATGGGCTCCGTGGTGGGCGAGAAGATCTGTCGTGTCTTTGAGCGCGCGGCCGAGTTGGGGCTGCCGGTCGTTGGCTTTACCGTATCGGGCGGCGCCCGCATGCAGGAGGGCGTGACCTCGCTCATGCAGATGGCCAAGATTTCTGCGGCGGTTAGGCGCCACAGCGAGGCGGGCGGCCTGTATATCACGGTGCTCACCGATCCCACGACCGGAGGTGTAACCGCGAGCTTTGCCATGGAGGGCGACATTATCCTGGCCGAGCCCGATGCCCTGACGGCATTTGCCGGCCCGCGCGTGATCGAGCAGAACATGCACAAGCGCCTGCCCAAGGGATTCCAGCGCTCCGAGTTTTTGCTGGAGCACGGCTTTTGCGATGCCGTTGTTCCGCGTGGCGAGATTGCGCTCACGGTAGGCGAGCTGCTGGCGCTGCACGAAGGGCGCGCGCCTGGTCTGGGGACTCCGCACGAGATCGTGCATACAGGTCGCCGCGGCAAAAAGCTGGGACACTTGTTTAAGCGCTCGGCGGCACCAAAAACCGCGCTCGAGATTGTCAAGCAGACCCGCTCGGCAGATCGCGCCACGGCAGGCGAGATGATCTCGCTGGGCCTGGATGGATTTGTGGAGCTGCACGGCGACCGTTACTTTGGTGACGACGCCGCCGTGGTGGGTGGCATTGGCTGGAAAGACGGACGTCCCGTGACGGTTATCGCTATCGAGCGCGGCACCACGACCAAAGAGCGCATGCGCCGCAACTTTGGCATGGCGCATCCCGAGGGCTACCGCAAAGCGCGTCGCCTTATGCGCCAGGCCGAAAAGTTTGGTCGACCGGTTCTGTGCCTGGTCGATACTTCGGGCGCGTTTTGCGGCATCGGTGCCGAGGAGCGCGGCCAGGGCGAGGCGATTGCCCAGAATCTCATGGAGATGAGCGGCCTTAAGACGCCGATTGTCTCGGTTGTGACAGGCGAGGGTGGCTCTGGTGGCGCGCTGGCGCTGTCCGTGGCCGACCGCATCCTGATGCTCTCGAGCTCGGCCTATTCGGTCGTGAGCCCCGAGGCCTGTGCGTCGATCCTGTGGAAGGATACCGAGCGCGCGAATGAGGCCGCCGAGGCGCTTAAGCTCACGGCCCCCGATCTGTTGGCGCTCGGCATTATCGATGGCATTGTTGACGATAGGGGCCTGTCGCATGAGGAGATCGCCGGTGTCGTCATGTCCTCGGCATTTGATGCCTTTGATACGCTTGGGCAGCTCGACGACGCGACCCTCACAAACCTCCGCTAC
>CABUDQ010000031.1 GCA_902490365.1 uncultured Collinsella sp.
CTCGCCGACCGCCAGGACTACGAAGTCGAGCTCGCGACGCTCGCCGAACGTGCCCGCATCGCGCGCGAAATCCACGATAACGTGGGCCACCAGCTCACGCGCGCTTCGCTTCAAACCGAAGCCCTGCGCGTGGTCCATGCCAACGAGCCCGGCGTTGCCGCCGATTTCGCCGACGTCAAATACACCGTTGACGAGGCGCTCCAGCTCGTGCGCGCCAGCGTCCACGCGCTCAACGACAATGCGACCAACCTCTCCGTGCAGCTCGAACGCATCGTTGAAGGCGCGCGCTCGGACAGCGGTCCGCAGATTGAGCTTGAGGTTTTGGCCGAGCATGCGCCCGCCAACGTCGCCAGCTGCTTTGCGGCGGTCCTGCGCGAAGCGCTCTCCAACACCATGCGCCACGCTTGCGCCCAGACCGTCACCGTACGATGCATGGAGCATCCGTCGTTTTACCAGCTCATCGTTACCGACGATGGCGTGGGCGGGGTCCAAGCAATCGGCCGTGGCGCCGCGGAGGGCATGGGGCTCGCCTCCATGCGCGAGCGCATCGAGGCGCTTGGCGGCACCTTCACCGCCGGTCCGCGCGCCGGCGCCGGCGGCTGGCGGGTGTTTGCCACCGTTCCCAAACAGCAAGGAGATGAGGACCGATGAGGCTCATCGTTGTCGACGACGACCGTTTGGTAGTCGATTCGCTCAAGATTATCCTGGGTGCCCAGCCGCAAATCGAGGTGGTGGGCACCGGCGCCAACGGCAACGACGCGGTGGCACTCTACGCCGAACTCGCACCCGATATCGCGCTGCTCGACATTCAGATGCCAGAGCGCGACGGACTTTCGGCGGCACGCGAGATCCTTGAGCGCGACCCTGCGGCGCGCGTGGTGTTTCTGACGACATTCTCGGATGACGAGTATATCGTGTCGGCGCTCAAGCTGGGCGCCCGCGGCTACCTGATCAAGACCGATGTCGCCGCCATTCCGCCAGCGTTGGCGCAGGTCATGGACGGCAAACGCGTGCTCGAGGGTAAGGCGATCGAAGATGTTGACTTTGACGGGATGGGCGACAAGACGGGCACGCCACACCGGCCCGCGGCCTTTGCCGGTCTGACCGACCGCGAGTTCGAAGTCGCCGAGCTCATCGCCTGCGGCCTCGACAACAAGGAGATTGCCGCCACGGCTTATATGGGAGAAGGCACGGTGCGCAACCACATCAGCTCAATCCTAGCCAAAATGGGGCTACGCAACCGCACCCAAATCGCCATCGCCTATCTGCGAGGGTAATTACCCAACGGCCGACCGCTCCGGCATAGCAAAATGGATGCTACCGATTTAATGCCATATCAAAACTATGCCGGTTTACTACGATGAATCGCCCACCTTCGACCACGGTAAATTGTGCGCTTGCAAAACCGCAGGTAGAACGCTTGTAATATTTAGAAAAATGCAGTCATGGTCGGAAATGTCGAATTCATCGTAGTAAACCGACATAGTTTTGTTCGGGCGGCCCTGCACAAGCGCTTCCGCAAGCCTCGCGAGACCAAAATGATCTGCTTTCTTCCGCCCGCGGAGATCGGCTGACGGCGCCCGCCACGAAATGGGCCCATCTACTACGTTTGACCCGATACCCCTGACCATAGCCGCGTTTCATGAAAAATCGCAGGCGTTCTACCTGCGGTTTTCATTTCACATTACTTGCCGTGGTCGAGGGCTGCCGCCTAAACATAGTAGATGGGCCCATTTCGTGGCAGACGGGTCACGCGGCAGCCCTCGCAAGGCAAAAATGATCCGTTTCCCTCTGTCCAAGGGAGATCAAAGGCTGTTACTGATATGGTGCCATTTCAAAACTATGCCGGTTTACGGGGCTAAAGTCGGAGCCCTCATCCATACCCCCTATTTTTGAAAAACAGCAAGCAGTCTACCTGCGGTTTTATTATCTTGGTTTTCGATATGGTCGGAGGTTCGCTATCCAGCCCCGTAATCCGGCATAGTTTTGTTCGCGACGGCCCAACCGCGCGTTTAAGCGCGGGGCCGGCGGGGCATTTTTGCCCCGCCGGCCCCTATTCCAGTTCTACTCCTGCGCTACTCCGGCTTAGTTTCTACCGTGGGAGTCTTGTCCGCCGCAACTGGAGTGCGGGCGGTGTCCATGCTCAGGCAGTGTTTAGGGCAGCTTTCGATGCACTCGCCGCACACCACGCAGGCGTACGGGTCGATCGACCACGTTCCGCCCTTGCGATCGACCGCGAGCGCGCCCGCCGGGCAACGCCGCGCGCACATGCCGCAGCAGATGCACACGTCCATGTCGTTGACGATATGCCCGCGCAAGCGCTCGGGCGCCGTCAGCTTCTCCTGCGGATAGCACACCGTTACCGGCTGCTTGACCATAGAACCCAAGGCCGTCTTGGCAAATGTCAGTAAACTCATGCCGCGCCTACCTTTCCGTGCAGCTAATGCAGGGGTCGATGGTCAGGATAATCATGGGCACGTTGGCAAGGAGCACACCCTGCAGCGCATGCGTCAGACCTGCCAGGTTCTGCGACGTCGGCGTGCGCACGCGGAAGCGGTCCAGGTTCTTGGTGCCGTTGCCGCGCACATAGTAGTACGCCTCGCCGCGCGGCTGCTCAATCACGACCTCGCCGCGGGCACCGTCGGCCGGCGTGAGCTTGGTGCGCCCGCCGATGCCGTCGTGTGGAATCTTGTCCACAAGCTCCTTGATGATGCCCATGGCCTGCGTGACCTCGGCGCAACGCACCTGGCAGCGGGCATAGCAGTCGCCGTCGGTCGCCACGATGGGCTCAAACGCGGCCAGATCCGCATAGGCGCCGTCGCCGAGCATGCGCACGTCGTAATCCACGCCCGAAGCGCGACCGAACGGGCCGACCATCGACAGATCAAGCGCGTCCTTCTTGCTGATCACGCCCACGCCATGCAGGCGTTCGCCGCAGCTGTCGTCGTCCAAAAACGTATGCACCAGGGCCTCGTAGTCGGGACGCATGGCATCGAGCGTCTGAGCAATACCCGCCAGCTCGGAGTCCTCGATGTCGTGCTTAAGGCCGCCGACCTCGTTGATCGACAGAATCACGCGGCCGCCGCAGGTGCTCTCAAAGATCTTGAGAATCTGCTCGCGCAGGGTCCACGAACGATAGAACAGCGCCTCAAAGCCAAAGGCGTCGGCAAGCAGGCCCAGCCACAGCAAATGCGAGTGAACGCGCGAAAGCTCGTGCAGAATGGTGCGAATATACTGCACGCGGCCGGGCACCTCGATGTCAAGCATGCGTTCGCAGGCGCTGGCATAGCCGCAGCTGTGGCCCACGGCGCAAATGCCGCAGATGCGCTCGGCGATGTAGCCAAACTGATGCATGTCGCGCTTTTCGGTGAGCTTCTCGAGCCCGCGGTGCACAAAGCCGATCTGTGGAATTGCCTCGATAACGCGGTCGTCCTCGATCACCAAGTCCAGATGAAGCGGCTCGGGCAGCACCGGGTGCTGCGGTCCAAACGGAATAACGGAGCGATGTGCCATGGGCCTTACGCCTCCTTTTTCTGCTTGTCGCGGGCGGCCTTGGCGGCAAGCGCCGCGCGGACCTTGGCCGCTTTCTCAGGATCCATGGCGGCGAGCTTTGCCTCCATCTCGGCGGCCTTGAGCGCCGCCTTCGCAGCAGCCCCATCGTGCTGAGCATCGGAGCCGGCAGCCGCAGCGGGCTGAGCAGCGGCGCCCGCGGCATCGCCGGCGCCCGCAACGCCCTCCCCTGCAGCAGCCGCGGCAGCGGCGGCCTTCTCGGCTGCGGCCTTGCGCGCCTTGGCCTCGGCGGCAGCGCGGACCTTCATGGCCTTCTCGCGCGCAGCCTTGACCTCGGGCGTGATGACGCTCATGGGCTCAGCAGTCGAGACCTGGTAGAAAAAGCCCTTAAAGTCGATCTGCATGTCGGTGATGGCAAGCCCAAACAGATCGTGTGCCTCGTTCTCAAACGGGAACACCGCCGGATAGTACGAGCTGATGGACGGAATCTCCTGATACTGTTCGATGCCCTCAACCACCAGGTTCTCGATCGCATAGCTGCCGTCCTGAGCGATCTGCTCCTGTGCAGCACGAACGTTGATAAACGTATAGACCAAGCGATACGAGCCGTCGTCGACGTTGCGCTCGGCGTGCATTTGCACAAAGCGCGCACCGACGCCCTTGAGCGCCTGGACATGCGACAGGAGCTCGTCGATCCCAACGGTGGTATAGATAGCCTTTTGCATTACTCGGCCTCCTTTGCAGCGACGGACGCGGCGGGCGTCCCAGTGGGCGTGTCGCCGGCCCCCGCGGCCACAAACCCGTCCTCGCCCAGTTCAACGCCACCGTCCCAGGTGGCGGCGCCGCCCACGGTGAGCGGATCGCCACCGGCGCGCATCACGGCCTCCTTCTGGTCCAGGATGCCGCACGCCTCCACGATGGCATCGATCACGGTCTCGGGGCGAATGGCGCACCCGGGCGCGTACACGTCCACGGGAATCGCGCGGTCCACGCCGCCGATCACGTTGTAGGCATCGCGGAACACGCCGCCCGAGCACGCACAGATGCCGCACGCCACCACACACTTGGGCTCGAGCATCTGGTTGTAAATTTGGCGCACGATGGGCAGGTTCTGGGCATTGACCGACCCCGTCACCAAAAAGATATCCGCATGCTTGGGGTTGCCGGTGTTGACCACGCCAAAGCGCTCCGCATCGAACAGCGGCGTGAGCGAGGCCAGCACCTCGATATCGCATCCGTTGCAGCTCGAGCCGTCGTAATGAATAACCCACGGCGAGCGCGACATTTTATGATCCATGGATGCCGCCTCCTAAATAAACACGTCGACGAGGATGGGCATAAGGTTGAGCAGGCCAAACACCAGCGCCACGCCCCAGCCGAGCTTAAAGCAGCTGCGCCAGGTGCTGCGTGCGAAGGTGTTGTCGATCAGCACCTCGACAAAATACGTCGCGGCCATCACGACCAGGGCTACGACCCAGCTCACCGGGTTGTCCCAAACAAAGAACATGCCCACCCACATCAAAAACAGCACGGTCTCACACCAGTGCATAAGGGTCATCTTGGCCAGCGTGCCGCCGCTCATCTCGGTGGCGACGCCCTGGACAATCTCCTGATGCGCGTGATGCGAGTACGAAAGGTCGAACGGCGACTTGCGTAGCTTGATGGTGAGCACCGCAAGCAGCGCCAAGAAAATGGGCGCGCTGTACACGATGATGGGCGCCGACTGTCCGGTCACGGCGATGGAATCAAAGCTATCGGTGGCAAGGTACAGGCCCACGCTCATCAGCAAAACGGCGGGCTCGTAGCTCATGACCTGCAGCAACTCGCGGTCGGCACCGACCTGGGCAAACGGGCTTTGCGTCGAGGCGGACGCCAGCACCACAAAGATCGCGGCGAGCGTAACCATAAAAGCGCACAGCAGCGTGTTGGAGCCCGACACAAAGATGCCGCCGCCCACGACGGTAAAGATGAGCGCGCACGCCATATAGGTATCGTCCATGGTGTTTACGCTGGCAGGGGCCTTGCGCAGCAGCTTGGCAACGTCGTAGAAGGGCTGCAGCAGGCGCGGGCCCACGCGGCCCTGCATGCGAGCCGAAAGTTTGCGGTCGATGCCGTCGATCAAGCCGCCCGCAAGCGGCGCCAGCAAGGCAAACGCCACGGTGCCAATAAAGATGCCCACGACGCCCGAACCTTCGAAATACTTGCCGCGCAGCACCGAGGGCGCGCTCATGGCAAGCCGCTCGGGCCCAATCCATGCGCAACACAGCAGCGCAAACAAGATAATGCTGCAGCATACGACGCTACCCGCGGGGCCAATACGCTTCTCGCCAAGGGCGTCCTCCGAGTACCAATTGCGCTTTTCGGCCTTCACCTCGTGTCCCATCGAGCCGCGGAAATGGCGATATTTGTCGGTTCCCACGCCCGAAAGGTACACGTTGACGTGCGGTTTGTTGCTCACGCGGAATGACGTCAGCAGCACCACGGCGATAAAAGCCACGATAACCACCATCAGATACATGGCGTCCTTGCCAATAACGTACGGCACGCGGCCAAACACCATGGCCAAGTAAGGCGACACCAGACCGCTCGAGATAACCGGAAACGCCACGCAGCACAGAATCAGCAGCGCGGCGATGGTGTTGAGGGCCATCCATTCGGTCTTATGGACATTGACCTCAACGTTTTGAGCCGTGGGGTCGACGCCCGAAAGCTTGGCAAGCCACTTGCCCCAGAAGTAAAACGTCGCGGCCGAGCCAAAGGCAAGCACCATGATCATGAGCACGTTGCCGGTCTGCGCAAACGCCACCAGGGCGCCCCACTTGGACACGAGCATGCCAAACGGCGCCACAAACATGCCCATAATGCCCAGCATCATCAGACGCGTCAGGTGCGGCATGCGGCTGAACATGCCGTCCATGTCCTCGATATTGCGGCTGCCGATATGATGCTCGGCCGTGCCCACGCACAGGAACAGCAGCGACTTGGCCACCGTGTGGAACAAGATCAGGAAGATGGCCGCCCATACGGCCTCGGGCGCGCCGACACCCAAGCAGGCACTGATGAGGCCCAAGTTGGAAATGGTGGAGTACGCGAGCACGCGTTTGGCGTTGCTCTGCGAGATGGCCATGAGTGCAGCGAGCAAAAACGTGATGGCACCCACACTCGTGACCATAAAGCCGGTCACGGGGTAGATGGCATAGAGTGGGCTCAGCTTGACCATCAGGAACACGCCGGCTTTGACCATGGTTGACGAGTGCAGCAGGGCGCTCGTGGGAGTGGGTGCAACCATGGCACCCAACAGCCAAGTGTGGAACGGCATCTGTGCGGCCTTGGTGAGCGCGGCGAGCGACAACAGGATGACCGGCATCACCAGCAGCGCGGACTGCGCGGTTCCGGTGCCGGAAAGCTCGATCATGCCCGAGATGGTCAGCGGCATGCCGTTAACGTGCAGATACATAAGTCCGGCCAAAAACGCGATGCCGCCCAGCATGTTGAGGATGATTTGGGTAAAGGCGTTCTTGATGGCCTCGGGCGTACGCGTGTAGCCAATCATAAGGAACGAACACACGGTGGTGATTTCCCAGCCGCAGAACAGCCACTCAAGGTTGTCGCTCGTCACGATGACGAACATGGCCGAGAGGAACAGGAACATGAGCGCCAGGAACTGCGGGCGACGGTCGGGCGCGGTCTGCCCGCGCAGCGCGGCCTCGTGCTCGTCATGGGCCTGGAAGTCCTTCATGTAGCCCAGGGCATACAAGCAGATTAGACTGCCAACGATGCCGACGGCGAGGACCATGATCACGCTCATGTAGTCCAGGTAGAGTGGCGTTGCCGTGACGGCTTCGGCCGCGGGCAGCGTCATGGCTGCAAAGGCGAGCGAGCCCACCAGCTGGACTATGCCGAGCACCGTGGTGAGCGCGTTCCTATATTTGTACGCGTTGTACAGGATGACAGCGCACAGGATGACGTCGATAACGGAACTGATGATCGAGAGCACATGCGAGGTGCCGGGGGCAACCTCAAAGCTCTGCGGACCCGTGCCAAAAAACATGACGGCGACTACAACTGTCACCGCCATAATAATGCCGGAGCCTATGAGCCCCGCCGCATCGCGGGCGCGGTCACCGCGCGCGAGCAGCATGCCCAGCGCCGGTACCAGCGGAAACAGGGTAAGGAAATACAGTAGCGTCATACCATCACTCCCCCATGCTAAAACGCTGCAATTGTTTAACGTTATAGCTCAATTGAGGAGTAGCGGCGGCGGGTTTTCGGTCAACTGGGGAGTTTTAGGCGTACGGGGTAAGGGCACGCCCGCATTGGAGCAGAGGGGCGGCAAGAAAAATGCGCCCCTGTGGGTGCACCATCCCGTTTGCTATTCCGCCTTTTTAACGCGCGGCTTGCGACCGCGCGGCTTATCGACCAGTGCGGACTCACCGCTCTCGCGGTACTGACGGCACCAAGCCTTGACCGAAGACTCGCTAGGAATCTTGTGCTTGATCATGGCCTCGCGAACCGTTAAGCCGTTTTCCAAGCGGTCCTTGACCACGGCGAGCTTAACTTCGTACGAATAGGTGTGATGATGCGAACCGGCGTTGAGAACGGCGTCGGCACCGCCTACGGCATACGCGCGGGCCCACTGACGAGCCGTGGCCTGGGGAATGCCAAGCTCCGCGGCGAGGGCGCGATGACCGACCCCCTCTTGGAGGATCTCGACGGCGCGCTGCCTAACCTCGGGCGCATGCGTGCGAGTCCTAGTTGCTTCCGACATACCTGCCACTTCTTAGCCTTAACCGTTAATCTGCTTTCTTACGTGCATGTTAGATAGTAGCATTTTGCTGTTCGCGCGTAGCAGTTAATTGAAAATAGCAACGGCGGCATCTGGGCATTTGCCATTTATTTGCGACATTTCTTTACCTTATATTTACGCAGCTAGTTAGCTCGCAGCTCATTGACGGTGTTTTACCAACCAGATTGGTATCTTTTTGTTTGGCTGGTATGGTTTGTGTAATTATTAACCCCTCTTCAGCCCGCACCTACATGTCAACTTTCCACTTACTTTCCAGCTTTCCACCTAGCTTTCCAGCTTTCCACTTAACTTACCACCTAAGGTGGAAAGCTGGAAAGCTAGGTGGGAAGCTGGGGCAGCAGCAGGCCAGGAGAACAAGAAAAGGGGCGGCAACCGGGTGGTTGCCGCCCCCTTTGCGAAGCCAGTTGGCTTCGGAACTAGTGGTCGATGCCGTTGAGGTTCACCCTCGTGAGCGTGTAGGTCACATAGTCGGGCGATTGAGGCTTTGCGCTCGCCACGTCACCCTTGACCAAGCTCGCTGTCATCACCAGACGATAGTTCGCGTAGAACTGCTCACGCTGTTCAACCTGCGTGTTGACCTTAACGGTAAAGGGCAGGCTAAACGTCGTATTACCGTTCTTCGTTTTGAACTTGCCGTTCTCCTTCGAGTCAGTGAAGGTGATCGTGCTACCGGAGGGAGCGACCGCGGCAAGCTTACTCTCCGTCACTGTTACGTAGTTGGAGATATCATCCGTTACGCTCTCATACGTGCCGTCGGTTCCGCGGCGCTGAAGCGCGAGCGTGTACACAACAGAGTCTGCGTTCGCAATTGCCTCGGCGGCGTTGCTGAGTCCACCCAGTTCATACGTGGCACCCAGACCAATCGTGCCATTCGCGATCGGACGCAGGTCGTCCACGTTAATACCAAGCTGCGACTTATCTGGCGCAGAAAGCGTAATGGTCGTATCACCCGTGTCCATGCGATAGTACCCGACGTTACCGCGCTTCGTCTGCGTCAGGCTCGAGGTATTAAGGCCTTCCTTACGCGTCGAAAGCTTGGCGGTATAGGACATCTTGGTACAAGCGTCCTCGCCAGACTGCTTGGACAGGGAGATGACCTTGTTGCAGCCGTCCGGCGTAAGGCGAATCTCTTCCACAGCCGTGCGCACGGTAAAGGATCCGCCCGTTGCACGCTTGCGGATTCTGGCGAGGTCACAATCGAGCTTGAGCTTCAGCGAGTCATCGCCCGTATCCGTCACGGTCTGCGTGAACGCAGGCGTCGAAGAATCACACTTCGCCCAATCTTCGCCATCCCACTTATAGTTCTGATTGTCGATGGCAACATAGAATTTAGCGATCGCCGAGGTTCCGCTCGGGAAACTACTCACCCCCGTCAGGGTATTGTTGGCGCCATACTTGCACAGTGACGTATCGAGCTGATAGAACAAAGAGTCCGAGTCAGCATAGCTCTGACTTGGGTTAAACGTAATCGTGTCGGTAACGTCAAGAGAAAGAACGTAGGCGGCGCCGTCCGTCGACTTCGAAACCGGAGTGCGCGCCTCCGGCTTCCCGTCGTTAACTTCCTGCCCGTAATTGGACAAGATGCTGTATGTCGATGCCGTACCGTTTTGATTATCGTCGCCACCGGTGCGCAAGACGTGATGCAGATTCCAAGATATGCGGCCACCCGAAGAATTCGAGTCAATAGACGAAGCCGTAAAACCGTTGATACTAGCTTGCGTCACGCCGTCGCCCGACTTGGGCACGTTGACAACTAGGTAGACGCTCTCCGATGCACGCTTCTCTCTGCCGGTATCCTTCTCCTTAGGTACCTTTAGCGTATAGCGGCTGTTGCTGGGAACGTCAGCACCCGCAACCTTAAACAGCGTCCACTTGCCATCGAGTTTCGCTTTAGCGGTCGCCTCTGCCTCGTTATCACACACGGTCCATGTGCCGGCGCCATCCTGTGTGGCCGACACATCCAAAATCTCGCTCAGCCATCGCTCCTGATATGGATTGCCCGCAGAATCCTTAAAGCCGTCGTTTCCGCTCAGGGAAACGCTCGTTGCTCCGCCTTCGCCCACCGTATAGTGATACTCTCTGCCACCGGCCCGGCCGTCAACGTTCGCATCGATGAGCGTAAGCTGGGTGCCCTGGGGCAACCTTCCGTCGGCACCATTGAAGAGGATGCTCTTACCGAGCCCCTTCATCGAGCCGCCAGCAGCCATATAGCTGTCCCAGCCAAAGTCGACTTCCTTCCCATTGGCAGAATTGTATGTCCAGGTAAGCAGACCCGTCATCGGCTCGCCAAAGCTCGTAAGCACGTGTGCATCTTTTCCAAGGTTAGCGTAGTCTTTTTCTTTAAATTTGATGCCGTAATCATACGTTGCAGCGAAATCAATCTCGAGCTTGCGCTTAACGACGATCGGCACCTGAACGTTGTAGCTCTGACCCGCCTCGGTAAAGGTAACGGTCAGGAGCGTAAAGCGGCCCTTGCCGTTGTCCCAATCGGAGCTTGGGCTAAACGACATATTGTTCTTGCCGTTGTTCACTACGCGAAGCGTGGGATTGTTCGACGCGTCATCGTCCTTAACGAACACACCATCCTTGAGTTGGAAAACATCTGCTTTGGCCGTCACGTGCGGATTGGTGCCATTCTCGTTATTCAATCTGCAAGCGTCAGAGAAGCCGCCGTTCGTGATGATGTTTAGATAGCTCTTGGCCGTCGTATTATCGGTACCCGAGATCACCAAAACGGGAAAATCCGTTGCAACCTTGCTGTCGCTTGCATCGTTATTCGCATTGAACATGCTCGCCACGGATTTGGCGTTATAGCTCGACGTATTTTGATAGGCGCCATCGTCATTGATGCCGCCGATGTTGGTGTAGGTATAACGGTTGGCAACGCCGGGGCTCGACGGATTCTGGATGGCCGTGGCAAGGCCAACGTTCATGCCGTCGCCGAACAGATAACGGCCGGCCGTGTCAGCATCGGAGGCGCGCACAACAAGGCCACTCGTCGGACTCGTCGTGACGTAGGGCGAAACGGCCACCGTCACATTGCCGTTCGCAGCATCGTTGCCATACAGTGTCGCGCCCTTGGCATCGGAAAGCTTGTCTTCATAGGCAGCAAATGCGATGTATGACTTTTTGTTCACTTTTTTAAGGTCGTCGGTGCCGGAAGAATTGCGCATCAGCTTGAGCGATTCACTCGCACTGTTTGGTCTAATGGCAATTCCTGCGACAAAAACGTTGACGAGATCAGCGGATGAACTATTTCCGAACAAATAGCCCTGGCTAGTTTGCGCCCCAAAGATATTGCGATCCATGAGCACATTTACGAGCCTAAATGAGCCACGGCCATCGCCAGACACGCCACCAGAACAACTTCCCAGCGATGAGTTCCATGCAGCGTTCTTGCTACCGGTAAAGTTATTCTCGCCAATGGTCGAGTTCAAAAGCGTGACAGAGTTCGCCGTGTTACCGATCGAGCCAACAACACCACCAGAATACGAACCATCGACGACCAGTCCAGTGATAGTTGAATTCTTGACCTCGAGGGCACACCCACCTTTCAGATCACCGATTAAACCGGCAGAGCACTCACGAGCACCAAGATAGATGTCTTTTATTACACAGCTATCGAACTTAAATGCACCGCCCGAAGCTGCTTCGCCGACTGCACCAGCAACGTACTTAAGATTATTCGATCCTCTAACACCAAATACCGTTTTATTCTGCACGTCGCCATGGATGCACAGATTGTAGACAGACACGATTCCATTTTCGGACCTTCCGATAAGGCCGCCGGTCCCCTCGGTCGCGCTCGATGCTGCCGGCTGAAGCGTGACATTGCTGATCTCCGCCTTTCCGGCACCCTGCGAAGGCGTTCCAGCGTCATCGGTGTTCACCAGGAAACCACCTCCGGCAAGACCCACGATACCGCCGGTCCTTGCGCTGGCAGCAGTTGACATAATTGTGGAACTCTCGGCAATAGGCATATTCGTTTTTGCCCAAACGCCACCAGCGGAATTTTGGTTCAGCTTGCCGACGAAGCCGCCGACGTTTTGCACGCCAGAAATGTCCATGTTGCTATAAGAGCAATCGTAAAGCTTGACCGGAGAATAGCGCGTGTTCGAATTTGAGGTGTCGTTACGATTCACCAGCAAAGTTGTATCTTTATCAGTCCTGCGGCTACCATAGCCGGATGCGCCGAGCAATCCGCCAACGTTATTGGGGCCATTCACCCTGCAGCTATTCGTGGTAATTCCTGCATATTTGCCGTAATCTGCCAGCGAGCTCGCGTTCGCCGTAGTACCCGCAAGCAGACCGACGCCAACCTGCTCATTACCCGCACCACTGGAGGCGCCGGCTGCATTGATATACGTAAGAGAAATATTGCAGTCATCGAACTTTAGGTTCTGGACGGTATAGCCGCCGTTGCCCGTAGCAGCAGCGCCGTCCGTTGCCGGAGTGCCGATGCTATCCAACACGTTGGTCGAGGTATACGTTACGGTACCAAAGAGAGCGCCCACTCCGGTGAGTTTGTAATTATCATCGGCGTACTCCGTGACCCCATATACCTTGCTGGCCTCTTTGCTACCGACCTTAATTGTTGCACCGTTACCGTTGATGCACGCAACAAGCGGCACGATGCGATCGCGGTCGGCGCCCTTACCGGATGCGCATGCGTTTGAGTAGTAGCGGCCCGAAAGACCCGTGTAACCCGTGCCATAAGTAGTCATGTCGTAGGTTTCACCCGCTTTGAACTGCAAATCCATTCCCGAGACCTGCGCGGCGCAGATGTTACCCGTCTGCCACGTTGCGTATTTCTTTACTAGGTAGGGGGAGTTAACGCCCGAGCCATCGCCTGCGTAGCCAAGCGCGTTACCCTCTAACTGGATACCGGGGCTTTTCATGTCATCGCTTATCGCATTAGCAAAGTCTTCAGCGGCACTCGCCGGCCTTCCAACATGTGTATAGCTCGCGTTGCGAACTTTGCCGTATTGCTTGTTGCCGAATTGGTACACTCCCTTTGCGTTGTTGCCGCCCATGTAGGCACGCGAGCCCGCATACGTTCCATACGCATCGTTCGTGGTATTCGTATTCGCCGAACCGCCGGCCGCACCGCTGCTGATGATGGCCGAGAGTACGAGCAGTCCCTGCGAGTCATTGACGGTTGTGGTTATCGCAGAGCTATTGGCGTCGTCTCCCCTATAGCGGCCCTGCGTCGCATCCGTCTTGATGCACCCCGTCTTCGAAGTATCCAGATTGTTCACCTTGTAGTTACGATCAGTGTTGTCGAGACTCTTATCATCGGTAAGCTCGCTGAACGCATAGCCGTCGATCACGCGGCCAACATATGGGTTGTCGTAGAGAGAAGCGCCAGCGCTATGCCAGTCGTTAAGGGCACCGTCGCCGCGGGAAGAGTTGCGGAAGATGACGCCGCCACCCGCAACAGCACCAACGTAGCCGCCAACGGGCACAAGGTGCGCGCCGCCATTATCGCCTGCTGCCCCAGCAACGCTAAAGCCGCCAGACGCTTTCACCGACACGCCATCGATGATATTGTCACCGCCCATGATGCAACCGATCACGCCGCCAAAAAACGCGCCCGGCACGCCAGAGGCGTCTTTATTCTTATGTGCAATAGAGGCCGCCTTGCCCGAGTATTCAATGTTCAGATTACTCACAACGCTACCGTAGCTATACGGGATCAACCCAGAAAGCGCACCTGTGTCCTTGGAGTTGTGGATCTTGATAGTCGCCTGCGTAGCTGCCTGCGACGAGCCCCTCAGATTACCAACGATAACGCCACGGAACGGGTAATCTTTATTACCCAAGCCCTGAAAAACGGCAGCGTCCAGCTCAAGCGTGTCAGTGCTTTCCCCCTTGTCGTTCTCCGGCTCGATGCTGTAGTAGGCACTCTGGAGATAGCTGTGCATCGTCGTATCGTCAAGCGTGTCATTGGGGTCGATGTCGTTCCCGATCATTCTCACCCATGTTTTGCTCGCCTGCTTGTAGACGTACGTCACTTCATTACTAGCATCCTTGCTGGACGAGCGGCGCTGGCATAGCGTTTCCTGATCGGCCGCAATCGTAACTTCCCAGCCGTCGCTTGGATTCTGAGTATTGATGTACTCAGCAACCGTGTTGAGCTCCGTTGCCTTGGTTATGGTATAGGGATCACCATAGGTGCCGCAGCCTGTCGTAAGCTTGGGCACGCGCTGGTTAACTTTGATTTCATGGTATTGGACTTTGTTTTCGTTGACATTGCCCTTTTTCACATACGGGAGATAACCACCGAATTGCGGAGTATCCGCATTTGCCTCTTTGTTGTCAACGGTGACGAGGCCAGCGCGGGTCCCATAGGTGCTCTCGTTGTAGTACCAGAGTTGCTTACCAGAGTATTCGCCCTTCGAGTCGATCTCGCTGCCGAATGTGACCTTATCGTTTGTCTGGTCATCCTTTATAAAGGTATACACCGCCGAGCCGGTCTTCCCCTCGCCGTAGCCAAAGCTCTCAAGCAAGCTTGCACGGGTAAAGATGGCGTTGTTCGTAGCACTCGGCACGTTGATGGTACCAAACGTCGCCGTAACCTGGTCGGCACTCGAACCCACGCCCAGTCTTCCAAAAAGTGAGGTTGCCACCTTGGTGTTGCGGCCGTATCCCGTAGCCGTGATGTTCTTCGCGCTCAGGTTCACGTACGTCTGCATCTCGTTTATAAGCAGAGGCATATAAGCATCAGCGCCCGTGGCCTCACTAGCGCCATCGACGGTCAAATTGTTGAGCGTAAGGCCATCAATCGAGATTTTTCTAATAGTGGTGGTCGTGCCATTGTTAGACCCATACACGTAGCGACACACCAGCGCGCCCGAAGAGCTTCCACCCGCGGCGGCAATATCATTCTTGCTTCTCCCGTCATTGACAACGGGCCCAACAGTGCCACCCAAAGTGACGGCATTCACCGTAAGATCGCCATTTGCCACCGTTCGGAAAAGACCGCAGTGCATGTTCTCGTGCTGGGTAGCAGCAGAGTTCAGCTTGTTGCTTTTCTGCTCGGCCTTGATGTCGGAGTAATGGAAGGTGATGGTCGCATTACCAACCGTCACCTTTCCGTTCGGCTGGGTGGGATAGTAACTATAGCCCGTCAAATCAATTTCGACGCTTCTGCCGCTTTCGCCGCCGATGGCCACGGCGTCGTTGAACGCTTGCGGCACAATCATCGAGCGAATTGCGGCTGGAGCATAGCGATAAGCAGACCATAAGAGCAGCTTTTCCGCCGTATCGATTTTGCTAATTTTGGAGCTGCCTTGCCCAAGTGCCGCATAGGCTTTGTCGAGGTTGTAGTAATACCTCGTCCAGGCATTCGTGTTGTGGTTCTTGCCGAAATCGGAACGGTTGCGATAGCTGTTGTCGTTTCCCGGCTCTCCGCTCATGTCGAGCTTGCCGTCATTAACGCCGTCTTTGGTATGAAGCGAAACGACGACATTCCATTCGCCGTCCATGAGTTTGCTGGCGTCTTTATTTCCATAGGCAGGCCTCGTGCTGTTGCCGACCCATTCATCAAACGAAGTAGCATTGTCGTTGCTTTTGATTGCCGTGTTGTTGATTTTCACGCCATTGCCCGCAGCAACACCATTGACCTTATATGCAGTGTCCCAACCCGCCTTGTTCTCCAGATACAAGCCGCTATAAGTTTCCACTCCATATGTTGTGGAATTCTCCGTCCTACCGCCTCGACCGATGAGCAGACCAAGCGTTGTAGCGCTCTCGGCATTGATGGTTGCACCAGAAAGATCGATGGCATAGTTGTTGATAACCCAGTGACCGCTGGCTGCATATACGAGCCCGCCGAGTTCACCTGAGCTGTTTGCTGTTATGGAAGCGTTGTTCGTCTTGAGAGCATACGTGCTGTCGCTGGTGTTTGCGCTATCCCCGATGGTGACAACCGTATTGCCCCAGCTGTAGCCCAAAAGACCGCCAGCGCCGTTCTTCGCGTCACCGTTCTTGCCAACGGTCATGCTGAACGAATTGAACGTAAGTCCTGTGATGTTGACGTTGGTCGTATTCGCCGCGGTGCCCTGAGTGATGCAGCCGATAAGGCCGCCAATCTGGGATTTCTTATTGCTCGCGCTGTCGCCCGCGGTAATCGCATTTTCGCTCGCGGTCGCGTCACCGACCTCGAGACTCGTCACGTTGACGATAGCGACAACGTCCGCCACATAACCGATAGCGCCGCCAATGCGCGTGTTGCCGTTGAGGGTAGCGCCCGTTTTGACGGTCGCTTGCGCCTTCGTGCTGCCACTTATGTTGCTGCTGCCGAAAGTAACGGTTCCACCACCCCTCACGCTACCAGCAATGCCGCCAATGTTGACATCGTTGCCGAACGTATCATCGCAGGTGATTTTCGGCTTGCACGTAACGCCGCTGAGCGTTGTCTTGCCAGTGATAGTTGCCGCAAGCGAGCCAGCGTCGACGCCTAAGCCGTTATCGAACTTCATAACGCCATCGACGGTGAGGTTATTCACCGTCGCGCCACCGCCGATAGCGGCAAAGAGGCCCAGACGGCTGTGCCGGTAAATCTTGCCGTTGCCTTCAGTCGAATCGTTTGCGCCAAGCGCATTGCCGTTGCGCGTACCGTAAGGTTCGCCAATCGCCAAGGTAACGGTATGATGGTTGCCCTCGACAGCCCCTACGAAGGCATTAACTTGCCCGGACCCATCACATGCAAGACCTTCAAGGCCTGTACCTCGCAGGTCAATGTCGGAAGTAATTGAGATAGCATTCCCACTATTACCATACCAGCTCGTAATATTAGCCGTGCCGATGCCGAATACACCGCCAAAGTAGCCGTTCGTTTGGACCGTCATGGCAATGCATGCGAATGTATCCGCATCATTAATGAGGTATGTACCCGACTTCCCGTCACCATTTTGGGACCGTAGCTGATAACCCCAAGAGTAGCCAGCACTGCTGCCAGCATCTGGAGCACCACTCAGATTGCACAACGGCTGATAAAAGGTGCTTTCATCAAGTTTAATAAGATCCTTGCTGAGCTTGCCCTCCTCTCCGGTCAGGCGGATAACCTGGTTATAGGTCAGGTCATCGATCCTCGCCGCAGCAGGACGTTTGTAAAGCCAATAATTATCGTTCGTTGCCTCAGCATCCGAGCCTGAACCTAGAGCAAACACCAATGGGGCGCATCCATCCAAGGATCTAAGAATTTGGCTGGTATTACCGTTGGCCTCGAGCTTGCAATCGGATAAATCGGTAGTCCCACGCAAGCGCAAGACGCCGTTCCATGCCGAACCCACAATTCCGGCACCACATGCGATTGATTCGTTTTTATCAGTTTCAACGCGAACGTCCCCGCAGTCCAGAATTCCAAAACGCGAACGCCCGCCCACGCTATAGCCGCTATCCAAGGCGCCAACAACACCGCCAAACCCGCAGTTCTTTCCATTGGCTTTTGGAGAATGGCACGTGACGTCCGCGCCGTCAACGATTACAACGCCTCCAGTATTGTTGCTCTTTGCCACCCAGCCGACCAGGCCTCCTGCCAGTCGCGGCGCGACGCTGCATGTAGTATCAACCGAACAGCGGTTGCCCGCGGCACCCGTCTTTATATGAAGGGTGTTGTTCGACTTCTCTGTGTTGGTCACATCCTGAACTCTACCGACCAGACCGCCATAGATGGAGCTGGAGCCCGTCACCAGTTTGCTAGTATACGAGCCACCTGATATTGCGACATCGCCGTTCGTTGTGTCCAGGAGACCGAACACGCCGCCCGCGCCCGTGTCCCCACTTTGGCCAAGATTCACGCCCTCGCCCGTATCGATTTGGTCGTTGTTGGCAAACTCGACCGGGCCGGCAAAACTAACGTCGCCGATGAAGCCGCCGGAACTTTTGCTGTTCGCATCGCCGACGTTGGCGGGACAGGTGAACTTCTTGTTGTCCGCGCCCAGCGCGAGCCTGGTCGCCTTACCGATGAAGCCGCCACTGGCGGTGGTGCCCTTGACGGTGAGCATGTGCAGGTCGAGAGCCTCCGTGACGTTGACTGTGGCGCCTGTGTTCGAACCGACGAGACCTGCGACACCACCGGCGGAACCGCTTGCAGACTGAACGGTAGCAGCGGGAACATTAAGGGTGCCGACGTTCAAAGTCGCGCCATCCTCGACCGTGCCTACGAGCAGACCGGCATTACCGGAGCTCGTCTCGACGACACCGCCCGCGGCAAGGCTAGCGGGAAACTTAACAGACCCCACCGTAAAGGTTCCGCTCTTGACTGTATTCGCTAAAAGACCGATGTTTCCCGCTGCATTTACGTTGAGCTTCTCGAGAGAACCGGCAGGGCCATAGGCGACCTCTGTAGTAAGGTCACCCATCGCCTCACCCAAAAGGGGCGCCGTCAGAGCGGAAGTCGTATCCGTCCCGCCGGTACCTACGGGATCTGCGATGTTGACCACAGCGTTGAGCGTCTTGCCCCCACCGCTGACCTTCGTAGCGACCATCGGCGCGCTATAGGTAGTTGCGCCTATCCACTTTATCTTGACCGTATTGTTTTGGTCAGTCAGTTTGAAGTTATTGAAAACCGTCCGGTTAGACGTAAGCTCAACAGGGCTATCAACGCCATTCAGCGACCTATAGATCCTGCCTTCAAACGGATGCTCATCGCTGCCAAAGCCCTGGAAAGACATGCCGTTATTAGCCGACTCGGTGAGCTTCGCATCGCCCGTGATGATAACCTTGATCTGCGCATCATAGTAAAGCGAAGCGTCGGCGTTAGACAGGGCGGCGAACGCCTCCGACGACGTGACATTGAGGCTTTTGATTCCACTGTTATCTTCTTTGAGCTCGATGCCTTCCGCACCATTAGCCTCGAGCAGCTCGACAAGCTTTTTCAAATCCGTGATCGTCGCACCCGCCTGGGCCTCAGCGTCCTCCGAAGTCGCATCATCGGCATCTTGCTCGGCGTCGTCAGCGGCGGCATCGTCAGCGGCATCGTCGCCTTCCGTCTGGTCGCCCGTGGAATCGGAACCCATGGCGCTATCGGTGGTATCGCCTGCTGCAGCGTCATCCTTCGCCGCGTCATCCCCAGCACTGTCGCTGTCGGCGCCGGTATCACTCGACCCAGACCCGATCGTGACATCGCCGTTGGTCTCGCCGCCCTCGGCAGTATCCAACGCCTTCGCAGATGCGGCAGCAATCTCGTTCGAGATGTTCTGCCAGCCTGCCGCCACAGCAACCACCGTGGGCGAGCATGCTTGGAGCACCATGACCACCGTCATGAACTCTGCGAGTATGCGCTTTGCCGTTCTCATCGATTCCGTACCTCTTATCCTAAAAACTCTGCTTCCAGAGTTATTGAGTCTCCGTCGTGCCCGTTTGGGTGGTTCCGCTCACGCTAATGCCCAGGTCACCCCAGCCACCGGGCGTTTTGCCGTCCGCTCGGTAAAAGTTGACGACCATCGAACCCGGCTCCATGGTGAACGTAGCCTTGCGAGCTGCAGCATCCACCGTCGCGCCATGGTTGATCTCAAAGAACGGGTCGATCTCCACGTTCTCCCCCCACGCGAGCGTGACGTTTGCCGGTGCGCCCGTAACCGTCACGCGGTAGTTGTACGCAGCGTAATCAGCAAACTTGCCAGCCTCATCGACCAGCGCGCCCTCAACCGCAGCGGTCTTGACCTCGGCCCTCTTTGACGGCACGACTTTCGCCGCCAGACAGGCTAGCTCGGTGCCGGGGCTCTGCTCCGATACGACCGTGGCCTTAATCACAAAGTATGCTTGTCCCAACTTACCCTCGGGGAAGGTCACGGTGTAGTCGTTCTTGGTAGGTTGATTCTCCGGAAGCGTGACGCTGCTACCGGGCTGGGGCGCATAGCTCCACGTGGCGCCATCGAGCCCGTGCCCCTCGACCGTCAAGGTGTATGTCACATTTTTGTCGTTGCAGAAGTTGCTGTTGCCCAGCAAGTAGTTGTAGATGCTAAAGGTAAAGTTGCACTGCCCGTTGTTGGGATACACCGTAACGGAGCGCTGGGCACGGGCGAGCTCGTCGGGGCTAGGCGCACTCATATAGCCCGTGAGCAAATCGCTTGCAAATAGGCTCTGCGCAGTGCCCGTTGCGGCGACGGACTTTAGAAATCCGTTGGCGGTGTAGGCGGAATAGGTAAAGTAACCACCCGTCACGAGCGCCACGGCGCAAACAAGTGCGATTGCCGCCACAACCAGCTTATTCTTGACTAGGCTTTTGCTTTTTGCCAGCTGCTCGCGCTCGGCATCCTGCTGCCTCCCTTGCTTCTCCATGTGCGCCCCCTCTCCTACTTACCGCTCGTGTTGCGCGCGATCAGGTAGATCACGTCGGTCTCTTTGGTGCTCTCGTCCCACGAAAGCTTGATGATGAAGTTAAGCGTGTCGTTGCCAGTCGAGCCGTCGAGCGTCTTGGCATTGAGCTCGTCTTTGTTGAACACCTTGTATCGGTAGAGCGGGCGCGCGTTGCGCTGGACGTTTTGATAGTCCTTGAATGTAGGGTCGCTTGCGCCGGGGACCGGCTCGGTTGCCAGGCCATCACCCGCGTCGTTGATGGGCATGAAGCTCGTCAGCAGGTTCTCTCCGGTTGCTTTCCAGCTATAAGATTTGCCGCCTGCGGTACCGCTCACGTCGGGCGTCTGGAGCGCAGACGTGTTCTCGGCTCTGTACAGCTCAATAGTAAGACCTTTAATGTTGGTCGTATTCGCAAGCTGCAGCTCAAACCCATCGCCGCCCGTCTGCACGCAAAACGGGCGCTTGAGCGTCACCGTGTTGCCGGTCTTGGTATCGCCGTATTCGGGGTTGTAACTCAGGTCGATCTGCTCGGCTGCCGTAGCGTTGGGGCCCAGCACCTTGAGCTCTGCCGGCTCCTTGATCTTGCCAACGGTGGAGCCGCGATTGGCATCGACGAACCATCCGAGCGTCAATCCCAGCAACACGAGAAGCACGGCCACCAGACCCACGATGGCCAGGGATTCGCGACGGTGGTCGCTCACCCAAGCCTTGATGCGCTCGATGCGGCCAGCCGGACGCGCTTCGCCGTGCGAGCCGAACCCGTTGCCGCCGGGGTTTGCCGCTCCTTCGTTGTGTTTGATATCGCCCTGCTCGCGGGCATTAAGCTGCTCGTCCATTTATTTATCCGCCTCCTTGGCGGTGAAGCGCACGCGAATGTACTTGACGTTCTTGCCGATAATCTCGTCGGCGTTGTTGTAATAATTGGCGCAGGTCTCCACATCCGCAGAGGACATGCCGGCTCCGACAGGCGGAACCGCGCTAGGCGCCTGACCTGGCACGCTCGTGCTATCGGCGCGGAAATAGCGCGCGTGGTTATTGTTGATGTCGCCGACGAGGGTTGTGTATCCCCCCCTCGTCGCCTGTGTTAGCGAAAAGGTTGCCACCGTAGCCGGCGTTGCCCGTGTGAACATAGCTCTTGAACTGCTCCGGCCAAATCCAGTAGAGGGTTTTGGTGACGGTTTCGGTCGTGCTATTTGAGTCCGCAGCGTAAAAGCTCGACTTTGGGATGGTAAAGCTCTGCGTAATGACGGTGACGCTGGCCCCGTCCTGGGTCACCGTGGTGGTCGTAGGGACCAGCGGATTCGAGTAAAAGCCAGAGGCGTCTTTGCCCTGAAAAACCAGGATATGACCGCGCACCAAATCTTTAAGCGAGTTGATGATCTCTTCGTTTTTCGATGCATCCGCAGCAGTGCCGCCCGTGCCCGCAACGCTCATCTGAACAGAAATTTCCCAGGTCATCTCCACCGTGATATCGTGCAGGTCATTGCAGAGCGGCCTGACGTTGAGCTGGAGCTGGCCGGCCGACCCCGGAGAGAGACCGCCATCGGCACTCATGTTATTGAGGTTGAAAAGATTGTTCACGGCAAGGCTTGTACTGTCCGACGCGTAGTTGTCCTGGGCGTCGTACTTGCCCGCCGTGCCGCCCTGCGTTCCCGAGAGCACAAACCGCGGACCCTTCGCCCCGATCGTGCTCCCCGTGGCGCTCACTCGGTTATTCGCGGCAAACCAGGCCAGGCATGCAAAGATGGCAACGATGGCGGCCAGCACAAACAGACCGCTCACCAGGAAATCCTTCCAGAAATCCTTGAGGGTCCGCGCGTGCTCGTCGGCAGATTGGCGGTACTCGGCCGCCGTCTTGTGCTGCTGGAGCTCGCTATGTCGGTCCATGCCACTCATCGCTTGCGTTTGCCCTGCTAGCGGGCGTGCCATCCTTTCCGCTTGGTCGCGATCAATCCGTTGCTCGTAGGCATAGAATTCAGGCAGAATACAACACCATACGATAAGGTAAAAGAATAGCATTGACCTGCGGTTTGCTCCACAGCGCAAGCCTTAATGATGTCTTAAAGATTACGAATAGCGGCCTGTCCATCGCGCACTGTTCACGCAACGGCTCGCCCGCTCGTTCAAGCTTTGCCTCACCTTAACCTCATTTTGAGGTTAACAGCACCCTATTTTCAGCATTTGCCCAGTTGTTTGCTTGCCTCATCTTAACCTCATCTTAGCCTCATTTGAGGTGAAGATGAGGTTAAGGGTGCGTTTAAGCCAGTCGAGCACCCTTAACACGCCCTCGTTAGCGCCAGCGGCCTCCCCCCATATGTCAAACCCTTGGTGCAAACAAACCTGACCCCCTTGCACCAATCCGTAGCGCCGGGCGGAGAACACACGGCGTGCTGCCCCTTAACACCCCAACGCGCGCACGGGTATCACGTAGATACCGTCCTCGACCTCGCGAGCGTACTCACCCACCCCCACAATCACGGCCATAAACTCCGGTTCGCGTGTGCGTGAACGAGGATTTCCACAGACCTTCTTGCGAACGCGCTTGAGACTCTCGACGCCGGCGCTCGCCTTATCTTCACTCACCTTAATCTCAAAGGCGGCCCACCGTCCATCGGCTAGCTGCACGATAGCATCGCACTCAAGGCCCGAATCGTCGCGATAATAGCGCACGGGCGTGCTATCCAGCAGGTCGAGCGAACGTGCGTAGACCGAAAGGTCGCGTATGACCAAATTCTCAAACACCAGACCAAATGTCTGCCAGTCGGCAAGCAGCGCCTGCAAGGACATACCTAGCAAGGCGCAAGCAAGGCTCGGATCTGCCAGATATCGCTTGGGCTTGACGGTAAAGCGCCGTTTGTCGCGCGCGGCGGGAACCCAACCGGGGACCTCCTCGAGAATGAACATGCCTTTGAGGGCATCCAGGTACCTGCGCACCTTGGTCTCGTCGGCAAACGCTGCGGGTTCCTCCTCGGCACCGAACATATCCATAAGAATCGTTTTATACGTGGTCGCCTGTCCCAGATTGCGCGCGATCGATGCGGAGACTCGACGAGCAATATCGGGGTCGAGACCAACCGCCGGGAAGCTGCTCGAAAACGTAGTGTTGAGATATTCGCGGGCGATGAGCTGAGCGTCAGCCGAGACCATATCGATCGCCTCGGGCCAGCCGCCGCGGCAAGCGGCTTCGACAAGCCCCGGTGTATCGCCATTGCACCGGCAGGGCTCAAAACGATGCTCAAACAAGCCCGCCAGACTCACCTTGCCGTTGGACTCACCTGTCTCGGCAAGCGTCATGGGGTGCATGCGGACGCGGCCGATGCGGCCGGCTCCACTATGCGCGGGCGTCTCCGCCTTTGAGCCAAACGCAGGCGTGGCGGAACCCGTGAGGATATAGGCGCCGCGCGTACCCCGGGTGCGGTCAACCTCGTGTCTAACGTAGTCCCAAATTTGGGGAACGCGCTGCCACTCATCGATAATATGCGGACGGTCTCCCAGCAACATCATCGCCGGGTCGGCACGCGCGAGGTCGAGATTCTCGTCGACATACGAGACGGACACCCCGTGCTCGAGCGCGGCCCACGTCTTGCCGCACCACTTGGTGCCCGCAATCTCGACCGCGCCAAAGACGCGAAGGTAGCGTTCGATTTGTGCATCCACGATACGCGGGATGTATCCGTCCCGATGTAGTCTCTCGCCCGCCATGAGCCACCCCCGCAGATTTCCAGGTCCTGCTTTCTGATTCTTCTATTCCACTGTAGCAAATTCGGATTTTCGGGTAGTTGCGATTCGGATTTTCGTGTTCATATAATTCGGATTTTCATGTTCTAAAGATTCGGATTTTCTGAACCCGCTGGTCAGTGGGCGCTCTTATTGGCAAAAAGGCGGGGAGCACCGATACGGCACTCCCCGCCCACTCAATACGCGATAGCTTTCTTACTTAGAGCTCGTTGGCCGCGTGATATGCCGTGCGAATGGCGCTCGCGATGTCGGCGGTGCGCTCGCCCGAGCAGTCACCCACGCAGGTCACGGGCACCGTCACGCCGTCCAGGTCAAACGCGTTGGCCTTGGAGCCCACGGCCATCACCACGTAATCGCAGGCGATCTTCACCGGCTCCTCGGCGCCGTCCTCGGTGGTGCGAATGGCCTCCACGCCCTCGTCGGTAATGGCGGTCAGGCGGGTCTTCACGTGCTGCTCCACGTTGTGCTCTGCGAAGTCGCTCATGATCAGCGGCAGAATGGTCTCGGACTCGCCCGCGGCAATCTTGTCGAGCATCTCCACGATCGCCACCTCGCAACCGTGCTGCAGCAAGTACTCGGCAGTCTCGGTGCCCACCAGGCCACCGCCAATGACGGCGACGCGTCCCGTAAGCTCCACCTTGCCGGCCAGCACGTCCCAGCTCGAGACGACCTTCTCCGAATCGGCACCCGGAACGGGGATGACCACGTCGTGCGCGCCCACGGCCACAATCGCGGCGTCGGCGGCGTTGAGGTCCTCAGCGGTAGCGACGTGGTTGAGCTCGACCTTCACACCCAGGCCGGGCAGAATCTTCTCGTAGTACTCGACCGAGCGCATGATCTCGTCCTTGCGCGGAGGCGCGGCTGCCAGCACAATCTGGCCGCCCAGATGATCGCTCGCCTCGTAGACGGTCACGTCGTAGCCGCGCTTGGCCGCCACGCGCGCGGCCTCCAGGCCGGCAATACCGCCGCCCACCACGGCGATCTTCTTGTCGCCCTCGCCCGGCTTAATGGCGATGGTCGCCTCGTCGCCGTTCTCGGCATTGAGCACGCACGAGATGTACTTGCGGTTTTGAATCGCGTCGACGCAGCCCTTGTTGCAGTTGAGGCACTCGCGGATGGGTTCGCCCGTGGCGGCCTTCAGCGCAATGTCGGGGTCGCACATGAGCGAGCGGCCGTACGCGATGATGTCGGCCGCGCCGTCTTCCAGAATCTTCTCGCCGGCCTCGACCGAAACCACGCGGCCGACGGTTGCCACCGGCACGGAGACCAGGGCCTTGACGCGCTCGGCCACGGGCAGCGTCCAGTTGTAGGGCATGGCGCCCATGGGCGGAATGGTGTCGCCCATGTTGCCGGTGTGGTTGGCCTGCGCAACCTGGATCATATCGATGCCCGCGCCCTCGAGCAGCTTGGCGAACTCGCAGGCCTCGTCGGGCAGCAGGCCGCCCTTGCCGCGCGGCGTACCGTCGGGGTTCTCCATAATCACGGGGAGCTTGTACTCCACCATCAACTGCGGTGCGGCTTTCTTAATGGCGGCGACGACCTCCAGCGCATAACGGACGCGGTTCTCGAACGAGCCGCCGTACTCGTCGGTGCGCTGGTTGAGGATGGCCGAGCACAGCGAACCCACCAGACGGTCGCCGTGGACCTCGATGGCGTCGATGCCAGCCTGCTGCGCGCGGGCGGCCGAGGCGGCGATAGCCTCCTTGATCTGGGTGAGTTGCTCCACGGTGGCCTCGTTCACAAAGTGCCGCATGTCGTGGTGCAGTTTGGCGTAGGCCTGCTTGCGGATCTCGTTGGACTCGGCCATCTTGGCGGCGAAGGTCTCCTCGTCGCCGGCGGCCTTGGCCTCCTGCGCGGCCTTGGCGGCGGTCATGGAACCCATGACCATGCGGCCGACGCCGGGCACGTCGTACTCGGGGTGGAACAGCTGCAGCGCGACCTTGGCGCCGTGCTTGTGGACGGCGTCGGCCAGGGCCTTAAACGTGGGGATCTGGGCATCGGTCGCCAGCTTGGGCGTGGGGCTCGCGGTCATAACGGGAGCGACGTCGCCGATGACGATGTAGCTCACGCCGCCACGGGCCAGACGCTCGTAAAAGGCCAGGCTGCGCTCGCCGATGGAACCGTCGCGCTCCTCGTAGCCGGTGGTCAGCGGCGGGAACATAATGCGGTTCTTGAGCTCAAGGGGGCCAACCGTAATGGGCTGAAGCAGCTTAGTGGCAGGTGCAGTCATGGACATTCCTCTCTTGTAGGCGCGGCGGCGATGGTGCCGCGTAGTTGTCTAGAGGATATGGCATGGGGGTACAGCGGCACAACGGAAATCGGCGGATAGCAGGTAGCGGCAGGTAGATGGGGTGGGGCGGCCCGTCGGCTTGTCTCAATCTGTAACAGTTACTCAGCAAAAACGGGGTCTACCTGTTACAGATCAAGACAAACGGAAGCGTTCCGTCGGAAAATCTCGATCTGTAACAACTACAGACCAAAAACGACCCTAGATGTTACAGATTGAGACATTTCTCTCAACCCATCCCTAACAATCTAGATCTGTAACATCTAGACCGACTTTTGCCCCTTTACTGTTACAGATCGAGACAAACCAATCTAGCCTGCCGAAAGATCTAAATCTGTAACAGTTAGCGGGTAGCGCGCAGAGATGTGGTGTAAGAGGCGGGGCATGCCCCGCCTCCGCCCTTT
>CABUDQ010000032.1 GCA_902490365.1 uncultured Collinsella sp.
AGTTGCTGAGCGCGCGCGGGCTGGATGTAGCGTCGCTTGGTCAGAGCGACCGCGTGGACGTCATTCGCCACCTTAACGGCAACGGTGTATTTATGCTCAAGGGCGCTGTTGCCTGCGCTGCCGCCGCACTGGGTATCTCGGAGCCCAGCGTCTACCGCTACCTGCAAAAAGTTCGCAAGGAGGGCTAACGAGCAAAATGGAGCGCGGCTCCACAAGCGATCCGTCACTTGACAAAAGACCCTGCAGTTCACACGCGCTGCAGGGTCTTTTTGCATGTCATGTTTAGTTGTGGTCAACGCCTTAGAGAGCGGCGACGACCTCGATCTCGACCAGACCGCCAGCCGGAAGAGCGGCAACCTGGAAAGCGCTGCGCGCGGGGAACGGGGCCTCGAACTTGGAGGCGTAGATCTCGTTTACGGCAGCGAAGTCAGCAATGTCAGCCAGGTAGACTGTGGTCTTGACGACATCGGCAAAGGTGGCGCCGGCAGCGGTCAGCAGGGCCTCGACGTTAGCAAGGGACTGCTTGGCCTGGGCCTCGACGCCCTCGGGCATCTTGCCAGTTGCGGGATCGATGCCCAGCTGGCCGGACAGGAACACCATGTTGCCGGTCTGGATACCAGGGGAATACGGGCCGATGGCTGCGGGTGCGTTATCGGAAGACACGACGGTCTTGCTCATGTTTTTCTCCTTACAAGTAAAAGGGAACGGGAGCGCGGCGTTCACACCGGGAGGCACAGTTCGGTCTGAACACCGCGCTTGATTGGGATAGTACTCAAGGTTTCCGCGCGATGCAAGATTATTATCACGTTGCGAGAATATTTTATCGCCCAACGGTTTCCCCGGACCGCTGAACGGTTCTCATGTGAAGCAGCCAGTCCAAGCTGCTGAAGACTTTATCCCGCTTAGAGCACGGGCATCGCCTGCCGCGACGGCACCACTATACTTTTGATTATCTGAGCATTTTGAAAGGCAGGATATGACCGCAACCGCCAGTCGAACCACCAACCGCAGACCCGAGCTTTTGGCGCCCGCCGGAGGGCCCGAGCCCTTTGCCGCCGCACTCGCCGCCGGGGCAGACGCCATCTACTGCGGCATGGGCAGCTTCAACGCCCGCCGCAAGGCCACCAACTTTACCGACGAGGCCTTTGAGCAGGCCTGCCGCACCGCGCATCTGGCCGGCTCGCGCGTCTACGTCACGGTCAACATCGTCATCAAGGAATCCGAGATGAGCGATGCGCTGCAGCTCATCCATCGCTGCTCCACGCTGGGCGCCGACGCCTTCATCATCCAGGACTGGGGCCTGTTCTTTGAGGTCAAGCGCACGATGCCCAGCATCGAGACGCATATCTCGACCCAGGCGAACATCCACGACGACCGCGGAACCCTTTGGTGCCGCGAGCAGGGCGCCGACCGCGTGACCCTCTCGCGCGAGCTTTCCATCGACGAGATTGCCGCCATTCACGATGCCGCTCCCGATGTGGACCTTGAGGTCTTTAGCCATGGCGCCATCTGCTTTTGCTACTCGGGCCTGTGTCTGCTTTCGAGCTTTGCCATGGCGGGACGATCGGCCAACCGTGGCATGTGCGCCCAGCCCTGCCGCTTGCCCTACGAGCTGATCGACGAGAACGGTCGCTCGCTCTCCCCTGCCGGTCGCGAGCGTGCGCTGTGCCCGCGTGACACCAACACCTCGCAGCTTGTTCGCCGTCTGTATGACGCCGGCGCCGCGTCGCTCAAGCTCGAGGGCCGCATGAAGGCGCCCGATTACGTGTACTCCATCGTTGATGTGTATCGTCATCAGATTGACGATATGCTGGCCGATGTTTCGACCTCTAAGGACGAGGAAGCCGCCCGCCAGCGCCAGCTCAAGCGCTGCTTTAACCGAGACTTTACGCACGCCTATCAGGACGGCACCTCGGGCGACGAGATGATGAGTTACGAGCGCTCCAACAACCGCGGCCAGATCGTGGGCACGGTGCTCGGCAGCCACCTGGCCAACCGCGATGTGCGCGGGCTCAAGCCTGACGACCGCCGTCGCCGCGCCGCCATCGCCCGCATTGAGTTGTTTGAGCCCGTGGGCAAGGGCGACCTGCTGGAGCTTCGCCACGACGATGAGTTCGACCAGTTCCTGACCACCATCGCCGCCGATGATGCCGCTGCCGGCGATGTTATCGAGTGTCGCGTGCCCCGTAGCATGCCCGAGGGCTGCCGCGTGCGCGTGATTCGAAGCCAGCGCGCTATTGACGCTGCCAGCGCCGCGCTCAAGCGCGATGTGCTGCGCCGCCGAGCTGTTGATGTATCCGTCGTGGCGCGCCTGGGCAAGCCGTTTACTGTCACGCTCACCTGCTGTGACGACCCCGCGCTCACCGCCACCGCCACGGGCTTCACCGTCGAGGCCGCCAAGACCCGCGCCGTCGAGGCATCCGATCTGGTTGAGCACGTCGGGCGCATGGGCTCCTCTCCCTTTGAGGCCGCGAGCTTTGACGTGGCCCTCGACGAGAGTTGCGGCATGGGCTTTTCCGCCGTGCACAAGGTGCGCGCCGCCGCTTGTAAGGCGCTGGAAGAGGCCATTCTGGCACCGTACGAGGAGCGCGCCCGCACGCTCGAGCTACCGGCGATTGTCACCAATGATTCCCGCCCCGCGCCCGAGCACTACCGCGATGAGCCGCAGATCTGCGCTACCGTCACCTCGCTCGAGGCCGCCGAGGCCGCTCGCGCGGAGGGTGCAACGCGCATCTACATGACCACCGACGCGCTCGAGGCTGTCGGACTCTCCCCTGCCGATGCATTTGAGCAGGGTATTGTGCCCGCACTCGACGAGGTCTGCCGCGCCGTTGACCACGTCCGCGTTGACCCATGGGTTGTTGCCGGCGCCACGGTCGCTATTGGCAACATCTCTGAGCTTGCCCTGGCCGCCCAGGTTGGCGCCACGGCCGAGATTCGCTCTTGCCTGCCGGTGCACAACACGCCCTGCATGGAGGCGCTTGCCGAGCGCGGAGCCGGTGCGTTTTGGCTCTCGCCCGAGATCACGCTCGACGAGATTGTCTCGCTCGGCGCCGCCGCGCCCGCGGCTCTAGGCATCACCGTCTTTGGCCGCCCGCGCGTCATGACAAGCGAGCATTGCATTCTGCAGGTTGCCAACGGTTGCATCCACGATTGTGCCAGCTGCCGCCTGCGTGCCCGTAAGCTCTCGCTCAAGAATATCGACGGAAAGGTCATGCCGGTGCGTACCGACATCCACGGCCGCTCACGCTTGTACGACGCCTACCCCATCGACCTCACGCCGCAGGTACCACAGCTGCTCGACGCCGGCGTCCGTCGTCTTATGGTGGACGGCACACTGCTCGAGACGGATGAGGTGGGCCGCGCCACCGCTCGCGTCCGCCGCGCCGTCGAGGCAGCGCAAGCCGGCCGCAAGCCCGCCGCCCGCCTGCGCGGTGCCACCTCGGGCTGCATGTTTGTGGGAATCAGCTAACCGAAAGGCTTACACGTGAACGAAGAACCTCAAGTCCTCTACTGCGACGCCTGGCTCATGGCCATCGACAAGCCCGCCGGCATGATCGTCCACGGCGACGGCACCGGCGAGCGCACGCTCACCGACTACGCCAGCGACCTGCTGCTGGCGATGGGCGACGGCTTTGCCGCGACCGACATGCAGCCGCTCAACCGCTTGGACCGCGACACCACCGGCGTGGTGCTGTTCTCACTCGACAAGCAGACGCAGCCCGCCTTTGACCAGATGATTATCGACCACGCGTTCGAAAAGCACTACCTAGCGCTCGCCGAGGGCAAAATCGACTGGAACGAGAAGCTCATCGACAAGCCTATCGCCCGCGACCGCCACGATAGCCGCAAGATGCGCGTTGGCGCCAGCGGCAAGCCGTCTCAGACGCGCGTCAAGGTACTCAAGCGCCTTAAGAGCCGCCGTGGCCTGCCTACGCGCTCGTATATTGATGTCGAGCTGCTCACCGGCCGCAAGCACCAGATCCGCGTGCACCTGGCAAGCGAGCGTCATCCCCTGGTAGGCGACGACCTGTACGGAACGCCGCGCCCTTGCGGCCTCATGCTCCATGCCCACAGCGTGTCCTTTACGCATCCCGTAACCGGCGAGCACATTCACATCGAAGCCCCCTGCCCCTGGGAGCCCTAAACCACCACAATGGGGACAGGCACCTTTATGATGGTTTTGCCGCGATGGCTCTGCCGGATTCCCAAACATCTCGATCTGTAACAGCTAAAGCCCATTTTGCGGTCTACCTGTTACAGATCAAGACTTTCGAATCCCCCTTAAGGGAAAATCTCAATCTGTAACAGTAACTCGGCAAAATCAGTCCCAGATGTTACAGATTGAGACAAAGGGACGGCGCGGTTCGTAAGTATCTCGATCTGTAACATCTAGCCTGCTTTTAACGGTCTGGTTGTTACAGATTTAGATAAACCGGTAGACAACAAAAGTGGCAGCGCCCGGGATGGTCGTTGCCGCTTTTCCATTGACCCACCACAAAGGTGCCTGTCCCCTTTGTGGTGGTTTTGGCCTTCCCGTCGCTAGACCGTGACGACGTTGTCCATTGTCCGGTACTTGGCGGGGACCTCGCCTGCGGTAATAATCGTTGCGTCGCGGAAGTCCGCGAACTTGACGGGCGCCACCATGCCAAATTTACTGGCGTCCGAGATTACGAAGCGCTTGGCTGTATGACGCATCGAGATGCGCTTTACTTGCGCTTCCTCGATATCGGGCGCCGTGAAGCCCTGCTCGGCGGCAATGCCGTTAGAGCCCCAAAAGCCACAGTTGAAGTTGTAGCGGTCTAAGGTTGCCAAGGCATCGGGGCCAACGAGCGCCTCGGTCTCGGGTTTGAGCTCGCCGCCCAGCACCACGGTACGCATGCCGCGCAAAGCAAGGCGTTGAGCATGGAGCACGGAATCGGTCACATAGGTGACATCTTCAAGGTGTGGAAGATGCTCGATGAGCCTGAGCGTCGTCGAACCCGAGTCGATGTATACAAAGCTCTCGGGCTCCACAAGCGCCGCCGCACGGGCGCAGATACGCTCCTTGTCGTCGTTATGGAGGTCGCTGCGCTCATTAAGCGTTAGGTCGCGCGTCACGTGCGCGCGCTCAAGACTCGTCGCTCCACCGTGGACCTTGGCGATGCGATGCGCTCGGTCGAGCGTCTGCAGGTCGCGCCGAATGGTAGACGCCGTTACGCCCAGGGCTTCGGCAAGCTCCGGCACGGTAACCGAGCCGGCCTGCTGCACCATCGACACGATCGCGTTGAGCCTATCTTCCGCAAGCATCGTTTACTCCTCCTCGGGGTACACGACTCCCCAGTCGGCGCGAAGCTTGGTCATAAGCTTCATAACATCAGAAGCATAATCCAGCAGCTCGCGCTTAGAGTCGTCGCCGGCAACGGCCTTCTCAAGATCGGCCATCTCATAGCAAAGGGCGTAAGCCTCGGTGCCGGCGTGGACCTCCTCGCGGTGGCCGTCCGCAGTCCACACGATGGTCGCGTGATCGGCGCGCGGATACTCGTTGACCTCGATATAGCACTTGTCGAAGCTAATAATCGAGCGCTTGGGTTGCTTGGAGTGGAGTGTGAGGCTCACAACGCCCAGCTGCTGCTCGGCATTACGGCAGACGATGCCGCCCGCAACGTCAACGCCGGTCTCGCAGGTGTTGCCCAGCGAAATGACCTCAGCGGGCTGGCTTGCCATAAAGAGACGCATGACGGACAGGGCATAGACGCCGATGTCGAGCATGGCACCGCCAGCAAGGTTGCGGTTGTAGAAGCGATTGGTCAAATCACCGTACTCCTTGTAGCTGCCAAAGTTGAGCTGGACGAGATTCATGCGGCCGAACTCACCGACATCCATGCGGCGACGCAGCTCCTGATACAAAGGCATGTGGAGCACCGTGGTGGCGTCCATGAGGACCACGTTGTGCTCGTCGGCAATGGCGCGGGCCTCGTCAAGCTCAGCGGAATTGAGGGTAATGGCCTTCTCGCAGAGCACGTGCTTGCCAGCCGCCAGGGCACCGCGCAGATAGGTGATATGAGTGTTGTGCGGGGTAGTGATGTAGACGGCGTCGATGCCAGGATCGGCGTAGAGGTCCTCAACCGTGTCGTAGACCTTCTCGATGCCATACTGCTCGGCAAAAGCCTGAGCCTTGGACAGCGTACGGTTGGCGACGCCCGCAAGCTTGCGACCGGCAAGAGCAAGGGACTGAGCCATCTGGTTGGCGATAACGCCGCAACCGATGACGGCCCAATGGAGCTCGGGAGCCGTAAAAATATCGTCGGGGAACGGCTTGTCCTGGACCGAAGCGAACGCTGCTTTGGCGGCTGCCGCGGCGTCGAGCGGAGCCTGCTTGGAATCTGCCATTATGTGCCTCCTGTGTCATAGAACGCCTTGCTTTCTGACAGCTCTATATTCGCACAAACACGCGCTTCTGTGCGCGTTTTTGCGTATCTCACCGCTAAACGGTCATTGTTGTCCCGAAAACGGCGCATCTATACGCATATTCACGCAATCCCACGCACGCAAATACGCACAAATGCGAACCGGTCATTGCTCAGAGACAGGGGCTTATGCTTAGAACTCAAAAGACAGGATGATCCGCTTCGCCTCGTCGCTCATGGCGCGCTGCAGCTCTAAGGACCGTCCCAAACTGCCGACAGAAAAGGAACGTTCCAAACTGCAGACAGAAAAAGAACGTCCCCAGGCGCCGGCATTTCAAGAGTACTCATTTAAGTCTGTCCCCAATGAGTGGGAGTAATCAGAGACCCTTTGCGAGGGAGGCCGGACGTGGCCTTCCTCGTTTTTATTCATGGACTTTAGTCCGTGCCGCGCGGCACGCGCGGCATAGAAAGCCACCCGCTCAGCGGGTGGAGGCCAATTTCCGCTACGCGACAAAAACCTTCCCCCTAGCATGAGGATTGTTCAGGTCATCATGCTAGGGGGAGGTGATTGCTGTGGCCCAGAAAGCCAACAGCCTCGCGTACACGAAATGGCTGTGCAAGCACCGCATCGCACCGAGGTCAAGCTCATCGCCGCCATCGTCGAGAAGCACCCCAAGGTGCGCTTTGCCGCGAGCCGTACCTCGGCCCACGCCGACCTCTACGACCGCATGGAGCAGGCCCTGTGCGAGCGCGTGGCCAACGCGGTGGAGGTCGTCCGCTCCGACATCAGCCCCGCGCTTCTTGTCCACACCGGTCCAAACCTCGTGGGTGTGGCGGTCCAGGGACTCTAGCGGAGGCGGGGCGTCCTGCCCCAAAAACAAATGCAATAGACGAGCACTTCTTGCCGCTCAATTGGCAAGAAGCGCTCGTCTTTTCTTAACGCGTTGTATGGCGGAGAGAGCGCAAGCTACGCGAGCGCCCTTCTTGCCAGCTCGGCCGCGCCGAGGATTCCTTGGTCGCCGCCGCAGCCCGGGGCGCAGATGTAGCTCTCCATGTCCTTAAGCTCGGCGGTCTGGATGTAGCCACCCAGATATTCGAGGGTCTTCTTGCGGACGATGCCGTAGAGCTGCTCCTGATGCATCACGCCGCCGCCGAGGACGATGCGGCGAGGCGAGTACATGAGCACGAGGTTCGCACACATCTGCCCCAGATAATCCCCCTCGAGCGCCCACACCTCATCGTTGTCCGCGAGCTCGGCCGCGGGCTTTCCCCAGCGCGCGGCGATGGCGGGGCCGGAGGCGAGCCCCTCGAGACAGCTCGCGTGGCTCGGGCAGACGCAGCGTCCCTCCTCGGTGGGACGGGTCCTTACCAGCATGTGACCGGCCTCGGGGTGCAGCATGCCGTGAAGGAGTCTGCCCGCGCACATGACGCCCGCGCCCACGCCGGTGCCGATGGTCACGTAGACGGCGTCCTCGAGCCCCTTGCAGCAGCCGAAGACCACTTCGCCGAGGCAGGCAACGTTCACGTCCGTGTCGTAGGCCACCGGAATCCCGAGGGCGTCGGCGAACGCGGCGCGAAGACCATGGCCTCGCCACGCGAGCTTGGGCGTCTGGAGGATGGAGCCGTAGCGCTCATCGTTGGGGTTGACGCAGGTCGGGCCGAAGGCGCCGATGCCCAACGCGTCCACATCGCGGGCGGTGAACCACTCGATCATCTGCGGGACGGTCTCGGCGGGCGTAAGCGTCGGGGTCTCCATACGGTCGAGGACCTCGCCGTCGCCGGACACCACGGCACAGACCATCTTGGTCCCGCCGGCTTCGAGGGCGCCGAGCCTCATTTGCTTTTCGCTCATGTGATCCTCCTTACAAAGGGACGCCCGCAGTTATGGTCAACCGCGGGCGCCCATAACGTTGGCTTGTTTCGAGGCGACCCTACCTGGGCACGCGGTCCTGCCTTGCGGCAAACGGGGCGAGCACGGCGTGCGGCTCGCTTTGGTACCAGTAGGCGACGGTGGAGATGTCGTCCTCGCGCTCGTAGAGCTTGATGTCGTCGTTGCCGAGGTCCTGGAACGTCACGCGCAGGTCCTCCTTGAACGAGATCGGGTCGGGAAGGTGCCACCTGTAGAGGCCGTGCCTGGGCAGCGCGTCGTCGTTAGTCGCGAGCATCGGATTCGGGTTCGGCTTGCCCGCGCTGAAGCGGTCGCGCGTGGCGTCGCGCGTCGAGCGGTACGGGTAGCCGGCGAACAGCGTGTTGAAGCACTGCGCCTCGGGCAGCGCGTGGGGCGGCCTGTCGAGGAAGGCCCAGGCACCGCCGAAGTAGTCCTCGGCTCCCGTCGAGGTGACCGTGGGGAACTCCTCGTCGCCGTCGAGGAAGAACTTCATCTCGCCCTCGCCCCACCAATAGCGCTCCAGGGCGCACAGGGCCATGTAGGTGCCGACGTAGTAGCCCTTGCCGCGCACGCCGTCGAGCACGGTGTAGTCGACGCCCCTGCGGGTGCTGCGCTCGCGGTTAAAGCGGGCGTGGAAGTACATGGCGTCGTCCGGCACGTCGGTGAGCGCGTAGTTGAACGTGTAGAAGATGTACTTAATGAACCCGGGGTGCTCGCTCGTAAGCGTGACCTTGGCGTGCTTCCTGAAGGGCATCTCGAAGTAGCAGTTCATGCCGCCCGTCGGGTTCACGCAGATGGGCATCGAGTTGACGATGGCGCGCTCACCGAAGCCGTTGCAGAAGAAGTCGCCGACAGGGCACTCGACCGAGGGGGTCTCCTCGTCGTCCCAGTAGAAGCGCAGCACGAGGTCACGCATGACGAAGCTGCCGGCGGCGGTCTTGTCGGGGACGGTCATCCAGATGTGGCGGATGATGCCGGGGCCCTCGATGTCCGCGAGCGTGATGGTCTCGCCGGACTCAAGGGGCACGCAGCACGAGCCCTTGCGGCCGACGCCGAGGTGGCTGGCCGACATGGCGGCGCGGCCCTTCTCGCCCGTGATGTTCTCGGGGGTGATGGCGCGGCTTTCCTCACCGCCGTGCATCCACACGTCCTTAAGGAACTCTCTCATCGTCGACCTCCTCTATTCGTCGTCGTCGCACTCGGCGGAACTGGCACCGTTCACGTAGATGATCTGCTGGCGCGCCTCGTTGACGAGGGCGTCGAAGTCGAGTTTCTCGTCGGGGCGCGCGAGCGCGACCGTCATGGCGAGCGGGAGGTTGACACCCGCGATCACGTGGATCCGGTCGGAGGCGAAGCGGGAAAAGCGCTGGTTCACGCTGCCGCCGTACGCGTCGGTGAGGACGACGACCTCGTCAGTGCCCGAAAGAGCCGCCTCGACCGCCGCGTCGAGCCCCTCGCCGTTGTCGTTCACGTAGGCGCACACGGCGTTGACGGCGTCGCCCTTACCCGTAAGGAACTCGAGGGTGTCCTTGAAGCCCTGGGCGAGAAGGGAATGGCTCGCCACAACTATCTTTCTCATTGATTCACCAATCTCTTGGGTCGAAGCTAGGCGAGGATGCCGGCGGCGGAGGCGACCATCGCGAGGACGATCACCACGAGGATGAGGGCCGTCATGCTCGCGTTCTTCTTGGTAAGAAGGTAATACGCGCTTCCCGTGATGGCGGCGGGGATCATGGCAGGCAGGATCTTGTCGAGCAGCGGCTGAATCTCCATCGCGACGTCGCCGAAGCTGAAGCTAATCGGGCAGGTGACGCCGATGACCGAGGCGATGAGGCAGCCGACCACGGTGAGGCCGAGCACGGAGGCGGCGGCAGTGAGGTTGGGAAGCTTCTCGCTGAAGTCGGTGACGAGCTTCACGCCCTGCTTGTAGCCGAACTCGAGGGCGTGCATGCGGACCCAGAAGATGGCCAGGATGAGCGCGAACCAGATGCCGGCTCCCACGGGGTTGCCCTCGATGGCCATGTAGGCGGCGATGGAGCCCATGATGGTCGGGATCATGGTCATGAGCAGGGAGTCGCCGACGCCGGCGAGCGGTCCCATGGTGCCGATCTTCAGGTCTTGGACGGCGTCCGCCGCCGCTAGGCCGTCGCGCTCCTCCATGGCCACGCAGGCGCCAAGGATGATGGCGGCGAGCCAAGGCTGGGTGTTGTAGTAGCGGAAGTGGTTGTTGAGCGCTTGCTTATAGTCCTCGTCGTTCGTGTAGATCTTCCTCAGGACCGGCGAGAGGGCGTAGGCGACTGAGGCGCCCTGCTGGGTCTGGTAGTTGAAGGTGCACACGCTCATGAGCCAGCGCCAGTTCGCGTTGCGCAGGTCCTTCTTGGTGACCTTGTAGCCGGAGGGCTTGCCCTCAGCGACGGCGGTGATGTTCTCGTTTTCCATGGTTACTCATCCTCTCCGATGAAGGCGTCTGCGGAAGCGTGGGCGGCGAGCTCGGTGTCCCTCTCGGCACGCTGGTAGAACGCAATCGCGAGGGCAACGCCGACGATGGCGGCGCCGATGATGGGCACGTTCAGGAAGGCCGAGAGGAAGAAGCCGGCGAGCAGGTACTGGAAGTACTTGGCGGTTGGCATGTAGCGGAGCAGCATGGCGATACCGACGGCCGGGAGCATCTTGCCGGCGAGGGTGAGGCCGGAGAGGAACCACTGGGGCATGACCTCGAGGAGCCAGTTGACGGCGGGCTGGCCGAGCGTCACGGAGACAAAGACGGGCAGGGCGGCGCACAGGCCGAAGAGCGCGGGGCAGACCCACAGGATGGCGTTCATCTGATTGAACTTACCCTCGTTGCAGAACTTCTGGGACTTCTCGACGACAAAGCCGTTGAGGATCTTGGCGACGACGTCGAGCTGGATGCCGAGCATGCCGACCGGCAGGCCGATGGCGAGGCCCGTGTCGGAGCCCAGGGTCACGCCGTAGGCGGTGGCGATGATGGCCATCGTGCCGTAGTCGGGAATGGAGGAGCCGCCGAAGCCCGCGACGCCGAGCTGCATGAGCTGAATGGTGCCGCCGATGACAAGGCCGGTCTTCCAGTCGCCCATGACGACTCCGGTGATGAGGCCCCAGAAAACGGCGTAATTGACGAAGATCATCGGGATGCCGTAGTAGTCCACGTGCTTGATGAAGGCCAGCAGGGTCAAAAGGACGACCTGCAGGATAGTGAAGTTGACCATATTTCCCCCTTAGATGAGGTCTGCGACGGAGACGGGCTTGTCGGCGGGCACGAACTGGGCCGTCACCTTGACGCCACGGGCGATGAGCGCCTTGTAGCTCTGGACGTTCTCGGCGGAGGCGTAGGCGCGCTGGGTGAGCTGGATGCCGTCCTCCTTGACGAGCGAGCCGCCGACGACCAGCGACGGGAGCTCGACGCCCGACTCGACCAGGCGAAGCATCGTCTCGGGCTCCTTGGCGATGACGAAGACCTTCTCGCGGTCGTACTTGCCCGCGGCGAAGTTCTTGAGCGCGGTCTGCTCGGAGATGATCGAAACGGCCATGCCCGCGGGGCGCGCCATCCTCATGGTGGACTTCAGGACCTCGTCGCCGGCGACCTTGTCGTCGATGACCATGACTCGGGTCGCGCCCGACACCGGGGCCCACTGCGTCACGATGATGCCGTGAAGCAGGCGATTGTCGATTCGTGCCATAACAACACTCATGTTTGCTCCTATCAAATGAAGTTTTGCGTTCGGTACTGCCTCGGCGCTATCCGGATTCGCGCCGGGCAAGGGGTTATCGGATTATTGAGGACGCGCGGTCAGCTCGCGGCGGCGCGGGGAAGGTCACTCGTCGAGCAGGAGGTCCGAGGAGCCGAGGCGCTCTTCTCGCGCCGGGGCGGCGCTCACGCTTATGTAGTCGAAGACATATGCGATCTCGCTTACGGGAACCTCTACGCGATAACGCGTCGAGATGCTCGAGAAGCTCTGCCTGAAGGACTCGATGAAATCGGCGCGTTCCTCCTCGAAGCGGTCCTGGCCAACGTAGGTCTCAATGGGGTTTCTGGTAACAAGGCGCTCGACGAGACAGCAGAGGTGAACGTAGAGCCCAATGATGGCGTTGCTGCCGATCTTCTCGCCTGTCCTGCGCTGAAGCTCGTGCACGGCGCTCTCGATCTCATGGAATAGCCGCTCCGGGTCGAGGATGGTGATGGAGCGGATGACGTTCTGCAGCGTCATGTTCGAGAGCAGCTTCTCGTGGAAAGAAGAGAGCTCGGAAGCGTCAAGCCACCTGCCGAACACGGCATCAACCTTAGAGGCGGACGCCGTCGACATGATGTCCTCGAGGGCGACGAAGGGGACGGAGGCGACCCCGGGGTCTCCCGTGCCGATGACGGCGCAGACGCGGTGCTCGGAGAAAACGGCGTCGTTCGACCCGTTCGCGACGAGCTGCTTGAAGGGCCTCGTGAGCAGGCGCGCGCCTATGGTGCGCGGGAGGCTCTGCGAGACGAGCTGGCGTATCCTCTCCGCGGCGTCGACCCCGGACTCGGAGCAGAAGACGATGGCGTCCTCACGGTTGACGCGCTCGATCACCTTGCAGTGCGTCACGCACGCGGCGGTCGCATCGCCAAGAACCTCGGCGATGGACTTGCCGCCGAGCAGCCCGACCCCGATCTCGAGCGCAAGACCGGTAGAGACGTTGTTCACCACGCCGATAGTGGAGTCGGTAACGTTCTCGAGGGCCTTATAGGCCTCCTCCAAGGAGCCCATGTCGACGAGGAACACGACCCCGGTGCAGTAGGAATGGCGGTCGACGAGGCGCTGGAGCGGACCGACGATGTCCTTCAGCTGCTGGTCGTAGGGCATGTCGACAGCCTCGTACACATGCATGCCGAGCATACGGTTCGCCGCGTCGGCGATGCTCGTCGCCGTTGAGTAGCCGTGGGACAAGATGACGCAGAGCGTCCGAAGGGCCTTCGCATCGCGAGACTCCGATGCGACGCACAGCGTCAGAAGCGTCTTCGTGAAGTGATCGAGCGAGATTCCCAGCGCCCCTTCCACGTCTGCGGCGACCTGATCGGAGACACTCGAGGCAAACGGCAATTCGGAGGTCACGGCACCGAGGAGATGGGAGATTTGCTCCGCACAGGCAGACTTTCGCTTAGCCAGGCCGATACCCGGCCACAACTGCAGGCAAATCTCCTGGGCCAGTAGAAAAGCGACCTTCCTCGAAAGCTCGATGCCATAAGAAGAGCCTGCGTCGGCAAGGACCGCGCCCACGACGCGCTCGAAGGCGCGCGACCTCGAGGAGGCGACGCCGTGGTCGAAGATCAAGTGATCCTCAACGCCGCGCACAGCGGAGACAGCTTGCGAGACAAGCTCGGAGACAGAGAGCTCCCCGGCGCAGAATCGCTCATCGAGGGAGCACAGGGCATCGAGCGCCTGCTCGACCGGCCCTGTGCTCTCGGCGGCATCCAGAGACGCGTCGATCAGAACGCCATCGTCGGGCTGTTGATCGATCTGCGCGGAGGAGAGGAGCCCGCTGGGAAGAAGATACGGGCGAACGACGACGTAGTCGCCCTCGCGATTGAGGAACGCTTTGGCGCAGCAGTTCGTCACGCAGGCGCGCAAGCCGGCGATGTTATCGGAAAAGTCCGCGTTCACGAGGCAACGGTATGCGCCGCGGCTGATCTTCACATCAGAACCGATTCGGCACCCCTCGCTGCGCAGGAAGCTCAAGATGAGATCCTCGCGCTCCTCGGGGGTCCGCTCCTTGAGTGAGGGGACGCGGGCACAGATGGGCATTTTGCTGTAGGCCGAGGAAACCTTCAGGTCATCGGCGGATAGCGTCGTCGAAAGAACGAGGCGAGCGCGCGGCGCATCCTGGGAGGCATCGAGCCCGAGGGCCGTCGCAAGGCAGTGCTCCATCGCAGAGGGAGAGAGTGCCTCGATGCCGTTGACAAAGACCACACCCCCGCGCGCTTTCGCGATCGACTCGTCAAGAAGCCCGTTGAACGAGGCGGCGTCCGGGACCCCGGCGCAGTCGATGCGCACATAGGAGGAGTCGCGGGACAGCAAGCCCTGGTTCTTGCCGTACTCGTACACAAGGCGAGAAAGGAAAGACTTACCGACACCCACGCCGCCGCTCAAGAGGATGGGCAGGCCAAACGGAGGGTACTGAACCGCAGCCTTGCACTGCTCGACAACGGAGCTGAGGCTCATGTCGAAGCCCACGGCACGCGCGAAGTCGCGGTGATCGGCGATTCCCGTCGCCTGGATGAGGTCGGCGAGCGAGGCGTACTCGCTTGCAGAGAGCTTTACCTGAAAACGCTTCTGGAACGCGCGGCGATGAAAATAACGGACAGGCCTGCCCGCCACCTTAACCACAAGACCGGCGCGAACAAGGTCGTTGAGGTACTGGCTCGCCAGGCTCCTGGAGATGATGAGTGTCTCGGCGATGTCGGAGGTGGACAGACGGGCAAGGTCGTCGAGCGAGACGGCAGAGGTGAGGGCCTCGAGATGCTCGAGAATCCTGTCCCTCATGTCGACGGGTTTCTTTGCCAAGCTGTCCTGTGTGGTCTTGTCCATGACTTTTTACCTCCTCGTACAAGGAGTATAAGGGGAGAACAGAGAACGGAAGGGGGCGCGTGGGGGGATCAACAGCTCCGAGGAAAAGTCCACCACTTGAGGGGCAGAAAACAACGGCTATTGAACATTCAGGGCCGACGCTCAACACTTCGGCTCGACACTTCGCTTTGGAAAGGGCCCCGGCGCGCCGGGGTCCCAACATAAAGAAGGGCCCCGGCGCGCAGGGCCTAAAGCTTAACCATGCGCGCGGCGATGCGGGCGCAGTCGCAGGCGGCCTTCTTCTCGAAGGTGTTGTAGTCGACGACCCGGCCCTCGGCGCAGGGCTTGTCGCTGATGGCGCGCACGACGACGAGGGGCACGCCGTTGAGATAGGCGGCCTGCGCGATGGTGCAGCCCTCCATCTCGCAGCACAGGTCGCCGAAGATCGCGAGGATTCGCTCCTTCTGTTCCGCGGGCGAGACAAACTGGTCGCCGGAGACGACGCGGCCCTTGAGGACCTTAATGTCGGGGGCGACGGCGGCCGCGGCGGCGCACGCCGCCAGCAAGGGCCGGAACGGATCGCGCAAGATCAAGGCGTCGCCCGGGAGGTCGGGCGTTACCGTCAGCCGGCGCCGCGTCTGCCGCATCATGAGGGAGAACGGCCTGGCCGGCGCATACGGCAGGAAGAGGTTCAAGGTGCACCCCGGGGCGATCAACGAGGCCGACGTGTCGAACGTCGTCGCGCGCGGCTTCGGCGGCAGGGCGCCGTACACCCATATATGCAGCGACTTGGCCTGCGTGCGCGTCGGGGCGTCGTGGAACTACGTCTGCCTGCTCGTCGACCTCTGCAACGGGGAAATCGTCGGCCACTCCGAAGGATCGAGGAGGGACGCGCGAGCTCCGAGCCAAGCTCTTGGATTACGTGCACTGGTACAACAACTTCAGGATCCACTCGACGCTGGGCTACATGTCGCCGGTCGAGTTCAGGGTGGCGGGGCCGTCCCTCCCGGAATCGTCCAAATATGTGTTGCCAATCCATAGCCAATCCAGCCATCATCTCCGCGAAGGAGGACGTCAGGAAAAGCTCGGCTTGAGCTCGGTCGGACGCGGTCTGTGGGGCATCATTCAGGCTCAGGGGGTCTCCTTGTCTTCTTCGGTCGCAACCTGAATGATAGGGACGGCCCCTTCTCTCTTTCCCCTTCGTTTTCGACGCGTCACCCTCTCGGCGGGCTTACGGCCCGCGCTCGCGGGTGCAGGGGCTACGCCCATACCCCAAAAACGTAACGCCGTGCTCGAAGCGTTTCCGGACGTCAGCGTAATCTCAAATCCCGTTCGTCAACTCATGGGCAAGCCACCTGAGACTACTCATTTCTCCTACTGGCAATGAAGACCTGCGACCTGCAGTTTTGCAAACTGCTTGAAAGCCACCTGCGTTGATTCACTTCCTATTGCAGCTGGCGGTTTGCACGCGAAAAGGCATTTAAGTTTCAAAACGGACGTTTTCGGCGCTATCGAGCCTCCAAAGGCATCCCGCCGCGCCCTTTGGGACAAAAACAAAAACTCAAAGCCCTGAGTTCGAAAATAGTTTTTGGAGTTGTCCCGACTTTTGTCCCCGAAGCCGACGAAACGCGACAGGGTGTCACCTGGCGGCACTCGATTCGAGACGGCACCGAAAACTGGATGCAACCGGAATGACGGGACGGCAGAACCGAAGCCATCGAGTGGGGGATAGAAAAAGGCCCGGGTGCCGTGGCATCCGGGCCTTTGCTAGCAACTTAACTGTTGCGGGCAGCTTAGAACTTGTGGCCGCACTTCTTGCAGACGCGCAGCTTGTTCTTGCCGTCCTTCTCGTGACCGACGCGGGTAACCTTACCGCACTCGGGGCAAACGAGATTGACGTTGGAGGCATCGATGGGAGCCTCCTGCGAAACGATACCACCCTGCTGGTTGGCAGCGTTGGGCTTGACGGCCTTCTTGACGACCGAAACGCCCTCGACAACGACCTTGTTCTCGGCGGGGAGAGCACGCAGGACAACGCCCTGCTTGCCGCGATCCTTACCAGAGAGAACCTGGACCTTATCGCCCTTCTTGATATACATATATCTCCCCTAACTACAGGGTCTCGGGAGCGAGCGAGACGATCTTCATGTACTTCTTGTCACGAAGCTCGCGAGCGACGGGCCCGAAGATACGGGTGCCGACGGGCGAACCATCGTTGTTGATGACAACGCAGGCGTTCTCATCAAAGCGAATGTAGGAGCCATCCTTGCGGCGGATCTCCTTAACGGTGCGAACGACGACGCAACGGACAACGTCCTTCTTCTTGACGTTGGCGCCAGGGGTAGCCTCCTGGACAGCACCGATGAACACATCGCCGATGCCTGCATAACGACGCTTGGAACCGCCAAGCACCTTGATGCAGCGAATCTTGCGAGCGCCGGAGTTGTCGGCGACGTTCAGCATGGTTTGCATCTGAATCATGGTAGATGTTCCTCCGAACTAAGAACCGAAGAGAGGTGCGCAGCCTTTATACGGCCCGTGGTATGCAAGCCAGGCATACGCACATCTTCGGAAACGTACAAGTCGTAAGAGCGACTGCTTATTTAGCGCGCTCGACGACCTCGATGAGGCGCCAACGCTTCATCTTGGACATAGGACGGGTCTCCATAACGCGGACGGTATCGCCCACGCCAGCCGTGCACTCCTCGTCGTGAGCGTGCAGCTTCTTGGAGCTGGTCATCATCTTGCCGTACTTGGGGTGACGCTTGCGCTCGGTGATGGTGACAACAATGGTCTTGGCACCGGAGACGGAGGTAACGACACCCGTACGGACCTTACGCGAGTTACGCGAATCAGTCATGTTCTCTCCTTAGGTCCTACTCGGCGACAGCGGACTTCTCCGCTGCGATCTCGCGGGCGCGCTGCTCCGTGAGGACGCGAGCGATGTCCTTCTTCACGGTGTTGACGCGAGCGGTGTTGTCCAGCTGGCTGGTGGCCATCTGGAAACGAAGGTTAAAGAGCTCGGCGCGCATTTCCTTCAGCTTCTCAACGAGCTGAGCGTCCGAGAGCTCACGAATCTCTGCGGGCTTCATTAGTTCTCCTCCTTGGCGGCGGCGGCGTCCTCAGCAGCCCACTTGGCCTCGAGAGCGGCCTCCTCAGCCATCTCCTTCTCGATGCGCTGCTCAGCGTTCTTAGCAGCAACAATCTTGGTCTTGATGGGAAGCTTGTGCTGTGCAAGACGCAGAGCCTCGCGAGCGACCTCCTCGGGCACGCCCTTGACCTCGAACATGATGCGGCCGGGCTTGACGACGGCCACCCACTCCTCGGGGTTACCCTTACCAGAACCCATGCGAGTCTCGGCAGGCTTCTTGGTGATGGGCTTATCGGGGAAGATCGTGATGTAGACACGACCGCCACGCTTCATGTAGCGGGTCATGGCAATACGAGCGGCCTCGATCTGACGGTTGGTGATCCAATGGGCCTCGAGAGCCTGGATACCAAACTCGCCGAAATGCAGCTCGGTATTACCCTTGGCCTGGCCCTTCATGGAGCCACGCTGCACCTTGCGGTGAAGAATACGCTTAGGGGCAAGCACTACTGACCCCTCCTCTCGGAGTTACGACGACGAGGACGGGAAGAGCCCTCGAGTGCAGGGTTGGGAACAGGCTGGCCCGGGAGCTTCTCGCCCAGGTAGATCCAGACCTTCACGCCGCAAGCGCCCATGGTGGTGCTGGCGACAGCCGTGCCGTAGTCGATCTTGGCACGGAGGGTGTGCAGAGGCACGCGACCCTCGCGGTACCACTCACGACGGCCCATCTCGGCACCGCCGAGACGACCGGAGCACTGGATACGGATGCCCTTAGCGCCGGCCTTGCGGGCAGACTGGACAGCCTTGCGCATAGCGCGACGGAAGGCAACGCGGCCCTCGAGCTGCTCGGCGATAGACTGAGCAACGAGGTTGGCGTCGAGCTCGGGGCGCTTGATCTCGACAACGTCGACGGAGAGCTGACCCTTGGAGACGCCAGCGACCTTCTCGAGCTCGGTGCGGAGGGTATCGATCTCGGCACCCTTCTTACCGATGACAACGCCGGGGCGAGCGGTGAGGATGATGACCTTCACCTTGTCGCCAGCGCGCTCGATCTCGACGCGGGAGACAGCTGCGCGGGAAAGACGCTTCTCGAGGTACTTGCGAATCTCGAGATCGTTACCGAGGGTCTTAGCGTAATCCTTCTCTGCGAACCAGCGGGAGCGCCAGTTCTCGGTAATGCCAAGACGGAAGCCGGTGGGGTAGACTTTCTGACCCATACAGCTTTACGCCTCCTTTCGAGGAGCAACGACGACGGTGATGTGGGAAGTACGCTTCAGAATGCGAGAAGCGGAACCCTTGGCGCGGGGACGGATGCGCTTAAGCGTCGGACCCTCGTCAACATAGGCAGCGGCGACAACCAGGTTGTCGGCACGCAGACCGTTGTTGTTCTCGGCGTTCGCAACGGCGGAACGGAGAACCTTCTCGACATCCACGGCGACGGCGCGGTCGCAGAAGTGGAGGATGTCGAAGGCCTGAGCGACAGGCTTGCGGCGGATCAGATCGACCACCAGGCGGGCCTTGCTGGGGGAAACACGCACGTACTTAGCGACGGCGCGAACCTCGGTGGCCTCAGTTTCAATAGACTTAGTTGCCATTTACGGTTAACCCCCTATTTGGCCTTGTGGCCACGGAACGTACGAGTCGGCGCGAACTCGCCGAGCTTGTGACCAACCATGGACTCGGTAACATACACGGGCACATGCTTGCGGCCGTCGTGGACGGCGATGGTGTGACCAACCATCTCGGGGAAGATGGTGGACGCGCGGGACCAGGTCTTCACGACGTCCTTCTTGCCAGCCTCGTTCATCGCGGTGATACGCGAGAGAAGGCGAGTCTCCACGAACGGGCCCTTTTTGAGACTTCTGCTCATAAGTGCTTTCTCCTAAAACTCGGTATCCGAAATTACTTCTTACGGCGACGAATGATGTGCTGGTTCGAGACCTTCTTCTTCTTGCGCGTACGAAGGCCCTTCGTCGGCTTACCCCAGGGGGTAACAGAGGGACGACCAGAGGTGTGGTTCTTGCCCTCGCCACCGCCGTGCGGGTGGTCGACAGGGTTCATGACGGTACCGCGGACGGTCGGGCGCACGTTCATGTGACGCTTACGGCCGGCCTTGCCGATGACGATGTTGGCGTGATCGGCGTTGCCGACCTCACCGACGGTGGCGCGGCAGGTAACGAGGATGCGGCGCATCTCGGAGGAAGGCATACGGACGATAGCGTACTTGCCCTCCTTACCCATCAGCTGGCAGGAGTTACCGGCGGAACGGGCGATAGCGGCGCCCTTACCCGGCTGGAACTCAACGGCGTGGATGAGCGTACCGACGGGGATGTCGGCGAGGGGCAGAGCATTGCCCGGCTTGATGTCGGCGTCAGAACCGGACATGATGGTCTGACCGACCTCGAGGCCCTTGGGGGCCAGGATGTAGCGCTTCTCACCGTCAGCGTAGTGCAGCAGAGCGATGCGAGCGGAACGGTTCGGATCGTACTCGATCGTGGCAACCTTGGCGGGCACGCCGTCCTTGTTGCGCTTGAAGTCGATCACGCGGTAACGACGCTTCACGCCGCCGCCCTGGTGGCGGGTGGTGATGCGGCCGTTGTTGTTACGACCGGCCTTCTTGGGCAGGGGCTCGAGAAGAGACTTCTCGGGCTTGGTGCAGGTGATCTCGGAGAAGTCGGAGATCGTCTGCCAACGCCTACCAGCGGAGGTCGGCTTAAGGTGCTTTACAGCCATTACAATCCCTTTCAATAGGAATCCGTTAGCCATCGCAGACAGGGATTCGAGGTTCTGCCTCGGGTGCGATGACACCGGACGTATACACGGTTCCGGGCGTGTCCATTTTATACGCCCAAAACCTTGAGCTCCCGCCTCCCCTTTTTGGGAGGCATGAGCTCACTCAACAGCAGCGAGTCTTAGGCCTGGTTGCCAAAGACCTCGATGGTGTCGCCCTCGGCCAGCGTGACGATGGCCTTCTTCCAAGAACGGGTCTTGCCGGCGACATAGCGCACGCGCTTGGTCTTGGGCTTGACCGTCAGGGTGTTCACGCGAACGACCTTGACGCCGAAGATCTCCTCGACAGCGTCCTTGATCTGATACTTGTTAGCATCCTTGGCGACCTCGAACGTGTACTTGTTCAGCTCCATGCCGGAGAAGGAACGCTCGGACACGATCGGACGGATGATGATCTCGTGGGCGGTCATTTATGCAAGCACCTCCCCGAAGTGAGCGGCGATGTCGGCGGGCATCAGCACGGCGTTGTTGTTGACGAGATCGTAGGTGTTGGCCTCGTCGGCAGTGATGATGAACGTCTTGGGAATGTTGCGGAACGACAGGTAGGCGTTGACGTCCTCATCGCGAACGATGATGGTCAGACGCTTGCCCTCAAGGCCGAGAGCCTTGAGCATGGCGACGGCAGCCTTGGTGGAAGGCTTCTCGAAGCCGTAGTCGTCGACGAGCACGAGCTCGCCATCTGCCAGCTTGGCGGACAGCGCGGAGCGCATAGCCAGCTTGACCTCCTTGTTGTTCATACGCTTAGCGTAAGAACGGGGCTTGGGGGCGAAGACGACGCCACCGTGACGCCACTGGGCAGCACGGATGGAACCCTGGCGGGCACGGCCGGTGCCCTTCTGACGCCAAGGCTTCTTGCCGCCACCAGAAACCTCAGAGCGACCCTTAGCAGACTGGGTGCCCTGACGCCAAGAGGCCATCTGGCACTTGACGATGTGGTGCATAACGTGGATGTTCGGCTCGATGCCGTACACCTCAGCGGCGAGCTCGGCCTCGGCGACCTTCTTGCCCTCGCTGTTCTTTACTTCAAACTTTGCCATTTAAGTGTTCTCCTTGGTATGACGCTGGGCTATATGGGCTGGGCCCTTAGGCCATACGGATGGCGACGAGACCATTCTTGGCACCCGGGACAGCGCCCTTGACCAAGATGAGGTTCTGCTCGGCATCGATGCGGACAACGGAAAGGTTCTTGACGGTAACGCGCTCGTTACCCATGTGACCGGCCATCTTGACGCCCTTGAGGACGCGCGCAGGATAGGCGCACTGACCGATAGAACCGGGGTGACGCTGGAAGTGAGAACCATGCGTCATAGGACCGCGGCGCTGACCCCAGCGCTTGATGCGACCCTGGAAGCCCTTACCCTTGGAGGTACCGATGACGTCGACCTTCTCGACATCAGCGAAATCAGCGACGGTGACGACCTCGCCGACCTTGTGCTCCTCGCCGTTCTCGACGCGGACCTCACGAAGGAAGCGGACAGGCTCGACGCCAGCCTTGGCGAAGTGACCAGCCATGGGCTTGTTCACGTTCTTGGCCTTGATGTCGCCGAAACCGATCTGGACGGCGTCATAGCCGTCGGTTGCCTGAGTTTTAACCTGCGAGACAGCGCAGGGGCCAGCCTGGATGACCGTGACGGGAACGACGTTATCGTCCTCGTCCCAAACCTGGGTCATGCCAATCTTGCGGCCGAGAATCATGCTGATCAAGATATGATCCCAACTCTCGCGTGGTCTTGGGACAATGCGTACACCACCGAGCGTACGCCCCTAGAGGACCACTACTTACACGACGTGCTCCCCAGCCTTGTATTTCGCCCGGACTACCTGACAACCCTATTAAGCAGGCATTTTGTCCAGCCAGAATACTCCCCTGGTTTCACACAGCTGTTTAGTATACACGGCTGCGGGCGTATCCATCGAGATTCATATTTCACTCACATTGTTTACGCAGGTAAAGTGCGTGGATGGCTCCCGAGCACGGCGGAGGGCCGGAGAAATATATTAAGGTCCCTGCTCTACAGTCCTGCGCAAGACGGAGAGCACATTAAGTGCTCTCCTTTGCGTGCGGAACTCGCGATGACCTTAATATATTTCTCCGGCCCTCCGCCGTGCTCGGGAGACGACACGTTGATGTCTGCTTAACTCTGCTCGCTCAGGCTAATGACTTTGTTGGGGGTCCACTATTTGCTGGAGGGTGAACTTGCATTGCATTGGCTCGCCCTCTACTTGTGGCTCCGCCTCATCAAAATCGAAAATCATAATGGCGCAGTTGGGGAGTTTTGTTGGGAGCTCGAAGCCCTCTGGGGCTGCAGCTTTGATGAATTGGCGGCTGGCGCTGCCGTGGCTTACTGCTAGGAGGGTTTCGATGCCCTCGGCGTCCATGAGATTGGTGAGGGTGCCCACCATGCGCTCCTGCAGGGCATGGCTTCCTTCTCCGCCAAATGGGATCAGGTCCTCGCCGGGGTCCCAGACGTCGGTGGGTAGGGCGTCGTGGGGGCCTTCTTCGAAGGTGCCGTAGCTGCGCTCGATGATGCCTTCGCAGGGCTCGACTGCTGCATCCCGGCCGAGGAGTTCGGTTGCGACGAGACTTGCCGTGTCCATGGCTCGGCCTAAGGGCGAAGAGACCACTTTGTCGGGAACGACGTTGTGGGCTTTGAGCCACGCGGCTGCCATCCCGGCTTGCTGACGACCCAGGTCGGTCAGCGGTGAATCGCAGCGGCCCTGGACGAGCTTTTTAACGTTGAATTCTGTCTGACCGTGGCGGAGTAGATATAGACGCTTCATGCTCTCCCCTTCTGTATAACTTGCTTTGCTGGCATAGCCCTACTCGTGGGTATGGCCTACGTAGTCTTCGTCGATCGTGATCTTGGCGACCGACTTGGGATATTCCGATTCGACCCGTTTCGCCAGCGCGCGCTTCAGGTCCTCGGCGCTCATCGCCAAATCCGAGGGCCGCGCGCAGTCAAAGATCACGTTGGTATGCGTGGGGCCCGGAACACAGCGTAGGTCGTGGATCGAGAGGCGGCTATCGACCTCTTGAGCCATAGCGTTGATGCGCAGACGCATGCTCGCCACCTTTGGATCGTCGGTCACGATGGGGTCGTAATGGAGCGTGACGATCATACCGTCTTCGTTCCTAAACGACTGCTCGATGTTATCGAGCGTGTCGTGACTTTCCAGCGGGCTGGCCTCGGCCGCCATCTCGGCGTGCGCACTTGCAAACTTCCTGCCCGGACCGTAATCGTGAACCATAAGGTCGTGGACGCCCAAAACGCCGGGGTAGCTCATGATTTTGTCTCGAATGTGCTTGACCAGCTTAGGATCGGGCGCCTGGCCCAAAAGCGGGCTCACCGTATCCTGGATGAGTTCAAAGCCGCTCCAGCCAATATAGGCGCCAACGGCAAGGCCGACCCATGCATCTAGATTGATATGCGTCACCTGCGAAACAATCGCGCACGCCAACACGGCGCCCGTGGCTAGAACATCGTTCTTGGAATCCTGCGCGGTCGCATGCAGCGTCTCGGACTCAATGCGATCGCCGAGTTTTTGGTTGAGGGCCGCCATCCAAAGCTTTACGACCATCGAAAGCGCAAGGACTGCCACCAGGGCAAGCGAGAACTCGACAGGTTCGGGGTGGATGACGCGCTCAACCGAGGACTTGATAAGCTCAAGGCCGATCAGCAGCACGAGCGCCGCCACGACCAGACCCGAGAGATACTCGTAGCGGCCATGGCCGTAAGGATGCTCGGGGTCTGCCGGCTTGCCCGCCAGCTTAAAGCCAAGCACGCTCACGATGTTCGAGCTGGCATCAGACAGGTTGTTCATAGCGTCCGCCACGATTGAAACCGATCCCGACAGCACGCCAATTGCACCCTTCGCAGCGCATAGTGCCACATTGGCGAGAATACACACCATGCCCGTCAACGTTCCCACGCGTGCACGGTCGCCCTGCGCACGACGAACAATCCACTCGACCATCTGCATCCGCCCCCACGGTACTACCTATATATCTATTGCTCAAACGGATTGTAGTGTAGCTACTTTGTCCCCCAGATACAAAAAGGCCGCAACCCACACGGGCCACGGCCTTGGAATGCGACATGCGGGACCGTCCCTTTGTCGCACAGGTTTATGCGTTTGCCTCGGCCACGCTCTTCGAGGTTTCGGGCAAATCGGCTCCGTCCCCCGTCACCTGCTCCTTCGCCGGCACCACGCCAAAGCAGTAGCTCAGCGCCGCAGACACCGCAAATGCCGTGCCACCGGCAGCGCAGCACCACAGCAGGTTCGAAATGCCGCCCGTGGCAAAGCCAATGACCATAAGGACATTCGTCATGCCGATGGTATAGGCCGTAACGTGGCCCACGGCCGCAACAAGGCCTCCGACGGCGCCGCCAATGGCCATGCATGTCAGACACCTGCCATATTTAAAGCCGCAGCCGTACAGCGCCGGCTCGCTTACGCCGCCAAGCACGCCCGAGATCGAATAGCCCAGCATGAGCGCCTTCTCGTCCTTATCCACAACGCGGAGCGACGCGCCAAAGGGCATGCCCCAAACGGCAAACGTCGCCATCGTCGCAGCGATCAGAATGCACGAATCCGTTCCCACACTCATAAACTGCGCATAGGCGAGCGATAGGACAACGTTGCTGACACCCGCGATCTTAAGAAACTCCCAACCCGCGGCAAGCCCCATAAGCGTGAGCAGCGACACGATGCCACCGGAATTGCCAAGCATAAACATAAGCTGTCCCAACAGCATGCCCAGATAGCTGCCCGCCGGCGCCGTAATACACAGCGAGACCGGAACCATGACGAGCATGGTTGCAAACGGAACAAACGAAAACGCCACAGCCTGAGGGATAGTGCGCTTAAAGAAACGCTCCACCTGCCATAGCACGGGCACCGAGATGAGAACCGGAATAACAGTCGTCGTGTAATCGTTGACCGGCGCGGGAAGTAGACCATACACGAAAGTCATCGATGCCCCCGTCGTCGATGCGGCATCAACGAGCTTAAGCAGATCGGGCACAATCAATACGCCGCCCAGCATCATGCCCAGCTGCTCCGAGCAACCGAGCTGGCGGGCAGCGGCCCAACCAAGATAGATGGGCAAAAAGTAATAGCCGGCGTTATAGAGCCAACTGTAGAACAGGCGATAGATTTCGGAATCGGCAGACCACAGGCCCAGCATGCCTTCGCCCATAATGACGGCGGCGGTGCGGAACAACGCCGCGCAGACAATAAACGGCAGCGCCGACATCATGCTTTTGGACAGATAGTCCACCACGGCCATGGCGTTTGATGAAACCGTCGTTGTAAACGAGGTGTTAGAAACTTGTGACATGGAACGCCTTTCTCAATGTGACATGTGGACTGTCCCTTTGTCACATCGTGCGGTACTGACCGATTGCGCGGTACTTTTCGTAGCGGAGGTTTGTGAGGGTCGCGTCGTCGAGCTGCCCAAGCGTATCAAAGGCA
>CABUDQ010000033.1 GCA_902490365.1 uncultured Collinsella sp.
ATAATGTGTTGATTGCGATCACCGACCACCGCTCTCTGTGGACAAACGTTAAATAGCACAACCCCGCTCCCCAAAAACGGCTCGTACCATATCCCCTGCTGCTTATCCCAGTTTATTGTCTCCTCAATGAAGGGGACTAGCTTCGTTTTAATTCCCTGGCATTTAATGGGGGGAACAATTACCGACATCAAACCTCCGATGCGCCGTCCATGTTCAGACTCAAGGATTTTAGTTTAGACGCTAGCTGGGACACAACACACGTTGCGCACATCAATATCCCTTTCCTCAACCCAAGAATCGGCAGCGAAGCATGGCACGCACCCCCATATCCATCGTTAAGCCAAATAAAGCCAATACTCTTCGAAAATCATTCCTAATAATTAATAACGACCCTCAAATACTAAAAATGTCTCCGGATAACGAGGACGCTTAAGCAACGTCTTAACAACAATCGCTTTCAACTCGGGCTTTCCATACGGACCCCTACCCCTTAAACACCATATCGTTGTGATATTCAATAAACTCAGCTCTTGGGGCGAATCGTTTCGGAAGCGTAATCGGCTCTCCGTTGTAGCGCCACAAGTACTCGTCCTCAGGAGTTTCGTGCTCGACCACGCTAGACACCACTATCTTTAGGTCCTTCGTAATGGTGATTAGTCCCCGGTCGAACGCTTTATCGTGCAATGCGTTCAAAAGCAAGCCGTTGTCGGGCGCGAGTCGCTCCGTCTTTGGATCAGAGACTTTCCAGGGCTTGATATGGCTAGCAACCAACAGAGCCTTGTTCGTTAGCCCCGTCAAGCAGCATCTTGAATCGTAATTGACGAGCAGGGTATTTCGAAAGAACTCCTGGTTCACCCGCATCGAAACAATTGCCTCGCGCTCCTTGCCCTCTGGCAAATCAAAGCCGATCGTCTCTTTCAGCTCATCACTTAGCGGTTCTTTAAAATCGAAACGGTTGAGGAAAACCTCAGTCGCCTCCTCGACAAGCTCATCACCAGCAGAGGAATACTCAGCCCAAACCATCTTGTCCATTTTGCTTGCATGGGTCATTCCAACCTTGCCGCGAGCACGTCGACGCTCATCGAATGATGCAAGGTTCCAGATTTTTAGAGCAACCGCGCCCGGCGTTCTGCCAATGGCCTTAGCTAGCGCCTGGACATCCTCGTTTGTATCATCAACCTTTTTCGATGGTAGGGCGAGGTACAGAAACAGAGCCGCAAGGGTTTCTTCCCTCGACCATTTGCTTCCACGACCAGCCATGATTGCTCCTCGCCCGCGCACCGCTCACGTAATAGGTCCAGGATAATCCCGCGGGGGACCGCGGCCGCCGCCTTTTTCTCATTCGTCGGTGAATGATTGAAACAACGGCACCTCCCTGCGCTCCTCATACCCTCGCTCAAGTTTCTTCCCAAGCTCGGCAGCGCAGCGCTTCGTTTCCTTAGAAAACAGGTCATCGATAGCCCTGTCGATTCGCGTGCAAGTCTGCCGGTGCTCGTTCTTCCAGGGCAGGTTGAGTCCCAAACTCGCATCCCAATAGCCGCCGAGTTTGGCGTTGATCACTTCCTCGGGATACAGCACGTCGCGGCGAATCCCTTCGATCGCCTCGTCCTCGTCCATATCACAGGCTGTCTCGCCCTGCACGAGGCACTTGCGCAGCTCCTTTTGCGCCCGGATGCTGTTCAGCATGCGAACGCACACCACGGCCAAAAAGCGGTAGCGCTCGCACAGGTCCCACTCGCCGCCGAGCCATACGCGATGGCCCAGCATTTCGCTCGCGGACTCATCATCCATCAAGATCAATTCCCACGGACGTACTTTGGCGAGCACATCCTCACCTAGCATTTGAACGCCGCCGCGTGTAAAGATGCACGGCTCCACGTCGTAATAGCCAAAGCCGTGGCCTGCACCACGACGATTGATGACGTGCTTGGGCAGCAGGACGATATTGTCGCTGGGCTCGGGGTCAACCTTGCGCAGCTTTTTGACCTTGCGGCGGGCGCGCTTTAAGCTGCGCTCGTTATCGACACGGCCGCGGCCGTCCGGCTTGCCGCCGTATCGCAGGGCAACCTCGCGCGCCAGGATCTTTGTGTCCGCAGCGCACAGCAGGTCGCTCACGGTGGGCAGGTCTTCCCACTCAATGCCGTCGACATCCCAAATCCTGCTCATGTTCAACCTCTTTCTGGCCGTTAAACTACGCGATCGTTCGCCCCGCTCTATATGCCCACAAGACATGAGCCCCGCTAGAGCGCCTTCTTACTCGGAGCAATCGCCTCGTCCACCAGACCCAACTCCAGAGCGCGCCTGGCGTTGCACCAGCAGTCGCGCTCGGTGAGCTCGTGGAACTCCTGGGCGCTCAGGTTGCCATGCTCGGCCAGCAGCTCGTCCAGCTCGGCGCGCATGGCCGCCGTGTGCTGGGCCACGATCTCGATATCGGTCTGCTGCGCCATGCCCGTGCCGCCCATCAACTGGTGGATGAGCACTTGCGTGTGGCGGTATACCTGGCGGTGGTCGCCGCAGGCCAAGATCACCGCGGCCATCGAGGCCACGACGCCCTCGCCCACCGTGATCACGGGGCAGTCGAGCGACTGCATGGTGTCGATGAGCGCCAGCCCCGCCGTAACGCTACCGCCCGGGCTGTTGATGATGAGGGTGATGGGCTCGGTGGCGCTCTGATGCTCCAACACCAGCATGGACTTAATAAGGCCATTGCAGGTCACATCGTTGACCTCGCCTTCCAGCAGCAGCACGCGGCTGTTAAGCAGCTCACTTGCCATATCGACGGCGGCAACGCGACCGTCCTTGGACTTCTTGATAATGCTAGGCTCACGATACATAACGGACATGGTAATTCCCTTCTAAACGGAATCGGTAAGGAAGTAAAACGAGGCCGCACGGCTAGCGGCCAATGGAAGCCGTGCGGTCAAATAGGCAAGATGGAGCGCGCGAAGCTGCAAGGACTAATCCCTCAGCCACTTGGCCGCATTGGGATGGTCGCCGCAAAAATACTTCTTGGCACGGAAGGGGCGCATGCCGGTTACTTTGACCAGGCAGTCGGTACGCGGCATAAGCCCCACCTCGCCCGGGGTTATCACGCAACCGCGCACATCGACGGCAGTACGCTCGGCGCCCACGTAATTGGTGCCCAGAACCGACTCGCCGCACAGATTGCTTATGTACTCCTGTGTCGCGATGTTGCTGCCGCCGCCCATATAGATCAAGCTGTCGCAGTTATCGAGGATGGTAAGCGCTGCGGATTTGCCGTACGCACCATCGAGCTGACTCAGCGATTGCGCGCACATCAAAAAGCTAATGCCACGGCTGCGCACGGTCGCAATACTCCGCTCAAAATCGGGAATGCGGCCCACGTTGGGAAACTCATCCAGAATAAAGTGCACGTGGCGCTGCAAATGCCCGCTGGGGTTGGAATCAGCGCGGCGCTGGGCCAGGTTAAACAGCTGCTTAAGGGCAACGTTCGCAAGCCATGCATTGGTCGAGTCGTTGTCGCTCACCTTAAGATCGATTACGCGCTTGCCCTCGTCGATACGGTCGAGGCGCATCTCGTCTTTCTCAAAGACGCGCATGAGCTGGGGGGTCTTAAGCCGCGAGATGGTCGCGTTAAGCGTGATCAGAATGCTCTTAAGCGTTCTATCGGCTGCCCCGCGAAAATCACGATACTGTTCAACGCCATACAGGTCCGCGTTCGCAGAATCATACTTGCCAAGAAATTCCTTGGACTCCACCTGCTCCACAAGGTGATCCAGCGGAAATCGTCCCTCGCCATCTCCCGTAACCTTGATGAGTGCCGCCAGCTTAAAGACGTTGTTCATCTTAAGATAGCGTCGCGGAGCTGCGGGATCCCCGTCCGGCGCAAATGTGCCGGCAAGGCACTCTAAGAGGAACAGGATTCCAATAATCGCTCGAAGTAGCAGATCGCTCGCATTGTCCCAAAACGGATCGTCCCTAAAGCTACGCCTGTCAGGATCGACCCCCTCCATGATTGACGCCACTGTGGTGGGGATATCCTCGACATCCATCACGTAGCGCAAAGGATCGTACCCGGACGACTGCTCGGGATTGATGGTGTCGAGAACCGTTACCTCGTAGCCGTCCTCCTCGAAGCCCTTCCCCGTACGGCGCAGCAGCTCGCCCTTGGTGTCCGTGACCACATAGCAGCACTCGTGGTGATTGAGCAGGTTGGGCAAAATGAAACTCGCCGTTTTGCCGCTGCCGGTACCGCCAAAGGCAAACACATTGTTGGACACGCTCGTCTCCCAGTGCTTGTCGCCCTCGTAGAAAGCCACCGTGGCACCTTGCGCCAAGATCACATCGCGCTGCTCATCGCCGGATGACAGCGTCTGCATTTCCTCCTTGGTCGCCCACTTCTTGGTCTGATACTCCGTTTGCTGCGCGGCCTCGTAGCCGTACATCTTAATGACCGACATTGCACGGCCCCTTTCTTGTCGATAGTTCTGCGTGATTGCTAGGAAATACGGTCGACGTCTGCGCCCTCCTTGGGGCTCGTCGCACACGGCAACTTGACCGCACCGTCAATCAGACGCTCGGTTTGCGCCACATAGCTCTCGCGCGCCGCGATTGAGACTGACCCGTCGCGCAGATATGCAAGCAATGCATCAATCATCAGCTTGTCGAGCAGGCCATACTCTTTGGCCTGAGCGAAGTTGAGGGTGTAGCGGTCCTGGAGCTCCCGTACCTTAGTTGCCAAATCGATTTCCATCTTTTCCTCCATGCAATAAAAGTTCTCCCGATTGTCCGAAAGAGCCTCAAACGGGCGTTTGACGCATAGCTCAAAGTTGAAACGCGGACTGGTATCGAATACGTGTCTCTGCACCTTGAGATAGCGCTTATAAAACATGACGGCATCGTCCTCGTCCGCCGTAAAACCGCGCGACCCATCGCGATGCACGTGGTCGCAGGGTCTTTTGTAGTCAATGCTTCGCACAAAGCGAGACAGAATATATCCACCTTGTTCAGACGAGTACTTCATACCTGTCGTAACCTGCTCGAACATGCGCACACCGCTCGACTTAAAGCGCGGATTGCTTCCGTGCTCAAACATGCCAATTAAGATGGCCATGCAGTGCGCGCAGTTATCGCGCTGGGGAAAATACAGCGACAACAAAGCGAGCGACGCTGCGGCCAAAAGCTCGCGGGCCTCGTGCACATCGTCTCGATACTGCTCGGGCACCAGCCCGGGAATATCGGGCGAGTGCTTTTCCAGCACGTCAACGAGTGCCTTGGCCAAGCGCTCGGTATCCTGCTCGCCGCAGTACGGATACGGAAACGGCATCTCTGCCTTCCCGTTCTTTTTGCACATGCTGCGGAGATCTTCGTCGATCGTGTTGAGGAACACCTCGTAAATGCTGTCTTCATTCTTCATGAATGCTTCTTCCTATCCGGTTGCGGATGTTTGTCGATAAGTCTGTTCTATGTTTTAGAATGGTCTGAGGCATGGACGATGACAATCGACCTAACCTGTAGCTTCGTTAGTGAAATCACCCTGCTTGATAGCGCAGTTTACCTAAAGGCTGTGTAGCGATTGCATCAAGCAGTTTGTATTGAGTTGGTTTTGGATTACTTCGAGAATAGCACAGTGCTCTGTTCTCGTCATTAGAAATTATCAAAATTTTCTGCTAATATATAACCCACTAAGAAGAAAGGGCTCTATACATGCGTGAAACAACATCATTGCCACGTCTCACCGCCGCCGCCCTCTCACGCGCGCTTAATCTGGAGCAGGGCAGCCGTCTACTCACCGTCCGTCTGCCTGGCGCCATCGACTGTAAGGCGCTTCGTGAATGTTTCAGCCTGAACAGCAACGGCGTACCCGATATTTGCGAGCTTGAACCCGGCAGGCAGGGCGCGGGCAATGGCGATGCGGCTCCGGTGTTTATCGACGCATCGGGGTATTACCGTACGGGCAAACACGACATCGAAAAAGAATGTATCGCCTTGATCGATTACTTAGAGCCCGGCTACCTCGATTTCTGTGACTGGGTTCCCTTTATTTGGTGTCTGTATGCGCTCGCCCTTTCGAATCGCACTCGCGCAGCCGTAGTGCTGCCCGCCGACCTACTCGATAAAGCCGAGCAGGCGCGCACGATCCTGATACGCGAAGGACTCATCGAGAGCGTCGTGTATTTGCCACTTTCTGAACCCAGGCCCTACATGACAAGCGCGCTTCTCATATTGTCTTCAGGAAATCGCAGCGTTGCATTTCGCAGCGCAATCGAATCCGGGCCGCGTTTTCGATATGTGACAGAAACATCGTATTACTCAGATATCACCTTTTCCATCTCCCCCGACTGGGCCCGCATTGATACCAATACGCCCAGATCAACGCCTATCGAAACGTCCACTTTTGCCACGCGTGAATTGCTGCTGCATCGCGCAGCCCTCTCAAAAGGCAAAATCAGCCTTATCAGCCTCACCCGAAACTACAGGGCTACGCTCGGTGACGCTTTTACGCGAGTAGCTCCATTTATGCCCCGCGAGAGCACCACATCAAACGACATTGATGCAATCGAGGTACGCCGCATCTCATCTCAGGATTTTCAAGATGGCAACCTTCTACCCGCATATGCTGTAGAGAGTGCAAATAGCTCGGATTCCAAAATCGTAAAGGTGAACCCCAGCGTTCTCGATCGATATGAGCTCCGCGCTGGAGATATCGTCATGCCACGCATGCTGGGTCGCTACGGCGCGTCCAACCTGCTCGTCGTCAGCGCCGATGACGCGAAGCAACACCTAGTTGCTTCGCATAACACCACCGTCATTCGCCCGTCGTTCCAAACGATGACCGAAGAGGAGCGCGTAGTGTTTTCGGAGATAATCGTTGGATACCTTACCGAAGGCCATGGGGCACAGCTGATTCAAGCATTAACCGAAGCAGCCAGCATCCGCGCCATCCGCCCTAACGACCTGTTCGAGATCGAAGTCCCGCCAGCGCTCGACCCGCGCACGCGCGAGTACAGCGAATCCATCAATCGCTTTGCCGAGGTCGTAGAAACAAAGAAACAAGCCGAGGCTGCCGTCGCCCAAGCCCAGCGCAACCTCGAAGTCGCAAAAAAGACCATCACCGAAGTGCTCGACCAAATCTGCGAGTAACACATAGGCAGCAGTAACGCCCCAAGCCGGCGGCGGGACCAGCTCCTGCCGCCGGCTTAACTGTCTGGGCTACTCCCATCCCGTAGTCTGGGGATTCCATTTGCGCACATTCTCCGAACGATCGAAGCACGGAGCATACAACCGATTGACGACCTCTTCTGCTCCAGTGATACTCCCCGCGAGATCAAGTACCCCCGCCTGCCTAGCCATCTTTACATACTGCGCAGAACCATTTTGTTTCCACCAGAGAGGCGCCACGAACTCTTCCGGCATTGCCACCTTGCGGACAGACGCTTCTTTCTCGACTCTCTCGATAAGTGTAGCCCCATCGATGAAGCAAGTTTTCGCGTACACCAAGATGTCGACTATATCCTTGATTCGCGAAGAGGCACGGCCCTCATGCATCTCTATCATTGCGAGCAATTTATCTGCAAGGGCGCTCTCCACTCGGCATACTCGATAGTCGCAGACTGGGAGCCCCTCGATATTCAAACGATCGATCGGCGCGAGAACCTCAGGCTCAAGTCCCCGCACTTCATCAATTACCAAGTCAATTGAAATTGGCTGTAGCTTCTTGGTTCCCATAAAGGGGGTGAACCATACCTTAGCACCGCACCGATACTCATCTTCTTCTTTGATCTGCTCTGCACGATCAAAGACAAACGAAACGAAATCCTCCAGATCAATCGAAGCCGCCCGCACCAGATCGGCAACAGCCTCTTCGAGGCTCTCCTCTTGAGCAACCAAGTCAATATCTCTTGTGACACGCGCATCGAGCGTTCGCGCCAGGACGCTTTGACCACCTTTAAGCACAAAACGGCAGTCATCTTCTGAAAAAACGCGACATAGGAAGCGATGAAAGTAGAAACCAACGATTGCCCGATTAGTATCCATTGGTGATTCTCTTGCGGCATTCCTAACAGCCATCTCCAATGCGGCAGGCGTTTTGTACTTCACCATGTCCTCCGTTTCGCATTACCCGTTCAGTACCATCAGCAAAGGCGCCATCAGCTCGCGTCGTTTGGCGGTTTTAGAGTTCTCTTCTACAAGATCCTTCAGCCGTTGTATATCGAGTCCACGTCCAAGCGCGTCGTGATAGGCATCGATAATTAATGAGGGATCCTCGCAATCGAGGCAAAGATCGACAAGCGTGCGCTCGGGTTTAGTTACCGGCAGGCCGTCGAGCCAAACGATGTCCCGCTCAGCAATCTCGCGCTTTACAAAAGAAAGGGATTCGTTTCTTGTATTGATACGCATGGGCGCGGTCATCCTGTAGGGTGACAGATAGAAATCGCCCATTTGCTGTAGGTTCGCCGCTGTCGTACCGCTCACGGCGATGCCATCCCACTGACGTTTTCTCTCCCACGCGCAAAGGGAGGGATTGGTGAGCTTCCAAAAGGCGTTGAGTTCGTCGGTGTCTCGGCGCTGCGTTCCAGACATCCGGTAGGCGCCGTGGCATATCCGTTCAAGACGCCCTGCGCGGCATGAGTGCGCCAGCGCATCTCGAGAGATGTCCATGCGAGCCGCCTGGGCCGTGGTGAACACGCCCTCGCTCTCGGAAAGCTCGCTTATCGCCGTTATGTTGCTAAAGTACTTCATGCTGCAATTGTAGGATATTTTCATACTTTTGCAACGTGATTTTTGATCCATTAGATCCGTTTGCCTTGTTTACCCCATTTCTGACGCCGTTTTGCACCGGCACCCCATCCCCCGCTATTGAGGTCTAATACTTTTCCGCGAAGTGAACGGCTGTTTTTGGACCTCTGAAACATCCGCATTTTTCGGCGGCAAAATCGTGGGATTTCAGCATTGAAACCGCAGGAAGCGGCACCTCTAAAGTGTCGATGCTTCGGGGGTCCGTTTTCACTCATTCACTTCTCGGAAAAGTATTAGACCTCGCTATCAGCTATCCCAAAGATCAGACCGCCCCTCCTTCACGCCACGCAAAACCTGCCTTTTCTGCCCCTGCCCGCCTCCGCACCACCCAAAAACTCATCCAACATTAATCTTGGCTCAAGAATCGCTTAATCTATAACCTGCACTATAGAGTTCGACCAAGGGCGGGGCGGCACCACGCAGGCCGCCGAACGCAACGCTCGTGCCCGGGCAAATCGCCCGGCGTCGCGCCCATCGAACGAAAGGACAGGTCATGGACGACCTCGAAAAAGTTGAAACCATCCGCACCAAGTGCAACGTGAGCTACACCGATGCCAAGGCCGCGCTCGACGCCGCCGACGGCAACGTGCTGGATGCCATCATTTGGCTCGAGTCGCATGGCAAGACCCAGACCACGTCGGCGTACGCCGCCACCGAGTCCGCGCCAGTCGATGAGCCCTCGGCCGAGATGGTCGCCGCGCAGGCCGCCTACGAAAAGTCGAGCGAAAAGACCGACTTCTCCAAGAAGATGGACAGCGTGTGGGAGTACCTCAAAAAGCTCTTCCGCCTGAGCCTGGACACCAAGTTTATCGCCACGCGCCGCGATGCGATCATCCTCAACATCCCCATCCTGATCCCCATCGTCGCGCTGTTTGCCTGGGGCGCCACGATTTGGCTGATGCTCATTGGCCTGTTCTTTGGCATGCGCTACCGCATCGATAGCGACGGCGACGTGCCCGGCAGCATCAACACCCTGATGGACAGCGCTGCCAATGCCGCGGACGACATCAAGCAAAATCTCAACGACGACAAGTAATCGCAGACGGGGGCACGTATGGCACGGATCCTGATTGTAGAGGACGAGGAGAAAATCGCCCGCTTTGTGACGCTCGAGCTGGAGCACGAGGGCTACCAGGTGGAGCACGCCGCCGATGGCCGCACCGCCGTTGACCTGGCGCTGGAGCGCGACTACGATCTGATTCTGCTCGACGTGCTGCTGCCGCAGCTCAACGGTATGGAGGTGCTGCGGCGTGTCCGCAAGCACAAGGATGTGCCGGTGATCATGGTCACCGCGCGCGATGCCGTGATGGACAAGGTGGCCGGGCTCGACGCCGGCGCCGACGATTACCTGACCAAGCCATTTGCGATTGAGGAGCTGTTCGCACGGATCCGCGTGGCGCTGAAGCGCTCGGAGGCCGTGCGGGCGGCTTCGGGCGTTGGCGGCGTTGGGGCGGGCGGTGCGGGCGGGTGCGCCGTTGCGATACCCCCGGCTAGCGACTCGGCCAAGACCTCTGCCGTGCCCTCCCCCGCCGTGCTCACCGTGGGCTCGGTTGCGCTCGACCCCGACCGCCGCGAAGTCACGGTCGGCGGCTCGCCCATCGCGCTCACGGCTCGCGAGTTCGACGTCCTCGCCCTGCTTATGGCACATGCCGGCACCGTGCTCACGCGCGAGCGCATCGCGCACGAGGCGCTGGGCTACGACTACGTGGGCGACACTAACAACGTCGACGTGCACATCGCGCACCTGCGCGCCAAGATCGAAGACGCCGGCAGTGCCCGCATCATCCAGACCGTGCGCGGGGTGGGCTATGTCTGCCGCGCGTAACGACGAGACCAAGCGCGTCACCTCCATCGCCCGCGCCATCAACTGGAGCTATATGTGGCGCCGCTTGGTGAGCTACGTCTGGCTGGATCTGTTACTGCTGCTTGTTGCGGCGGCGATCCTCGTCTATGGCTACAACCAGACGCTGCCCGATGGCGCGTTTACCGCGGGATGGATCCCCAGCGCTAGCGTTCACGGCATGTCACTGACGCCCGCGCGCGGCTGGGACCTGACAACGCTCACCTATACCGTCGAGTTTGCGCGTACCACCAAGACCTTCCCCCTCGCGCAGGACCTCGTCGCACTGTGGCCCCTCTACCTTGTCGTTGTAGGTTGGCAAGTCATCAGCGTGCTCAACATGCTCGGCGGCGCCCGCCGCGTGCGCCGCACCATGGCACCGCTCAACGACCTGGCCCTGCGCGTTGACGAGCTCGGGCGCATGCAGCTCGCCGGCGGCAAGATGGAAACGCTCGAGCAGGCCATCGAGCGCGCAAGCGTCGACTCGCCGAGCGTCACCACCGGCGACGCCGATCTGGCGAGTATCGAGGTCGCGCTCAACCGCCTGCTGCGCCAGATGCAAGAGGCCAAGCTGCAGCAGATGCGCTTTGTCAACGATGCGAGTCACGAGCTGCGCACGCCCATCGCGGTGATTCAGGGCTACGTGAACATGCTCGACCGCTGGGGCAAAGACGACCCGGACGTGCTGGCAGAGTCCATCGCCTCGCTCAAAGCCGAAAGCGAGCATATGCAGGAGCTCGTGGAGCAGTTGCTGTTTTTAGCGCGCGGCGATGCCGGTCGCACCGTGCTGCGGCGCGCGAATACCAACCTGGCTGCACTGGTCGGCGAGGTTTGCGAAGAATCACAGATGATCGATGCCGGGCACACATATCGGCTGGCGTATGATGCCGCACTTACCGGCGACCCGCGCTGCAACGCATCGGTTGACGTGGCACTCGTGAAGCAGGCGCTGCGCGTGATCGTGCAAAACGCCGCCAAGTATTCGGACGCAGGCACGACCGTCACGTTTGCCATAACACCCGATGCGGGCACGGGCGCGATTGACATAAGCGTTGAGGACGAGGGCATCGGCATGAACCAGGAATCCGCAGCTCACGCTTTCGAGCGGTTCTACCGTGCCGACAACGCACGCGATGCCGGCGCACAGGGCTCGGGCCTGGGGCTCGCTATCGCCAAGTGGATCGTCGACAGCCACGGCGGTGTCATTGGCGTGACCTCAGTCGAGGGCGTCGGCAGCCGCTTTACGATTCGGCTGCCACGGTAGGGGCGTCTCTCACGAATCGAAGGTGAATGCTTTTCCGCGAAGTGAGCGACCTATTTTGGACCCCCGAAGCATCCGCACTTTTTGGCGCCAAAACCGCAGGAAATACCTGACAAAACCGCAGGAAAGAGCGACGTAAAAGTGTCGATGCTTCAGGGGCTCGATTTCACTCGTTCACTTCGCGGAAAAGCATTCACCTTCGATTTACGGCAGCCCGTCAGTCACCCTCTCGGCATTAAAAATGGGGCAAAGCCACGCGCCTTACCCCATTTTTCGTTAGCCATAGCAGCTCGTGCGCTACTCGCGGCACAGGTGCACGGCGAAGCCGGCGAACTCGCGCTTAAAGTACACGAGCTTGGTGCTACCGTCGGGCAGCAGCGCGCGCGACTCCTCGTTGACCTCGAGCCCGCGCTCGGCAAACCACTTCTCGGCCGCATCGATGTCGTTGACGGCAAAGCCAATGTGGCCCTTGGTGCCACGACCGTTCTGCTTCATAACCTCGACCAGCGAATCGTTAAAGTACGAAACCGGGGTCTCGATAACGGGCAGGCCCATCATCGTCGAGAACAGCTCCGCGATCTCCAAGGCGTCTACCGGGTCGGTGGCGTTGATGCCCACATGGGCAACGCGCATGCCAAAAAGCTCGACCGGGTTGGCGTTCTGCTCACTCATACAGTCAGCGCCTACTGAGCCATGACGTCGAGGACGGCCTTCTCGGCAGCGACGCGGTTCATGCCGGTCATGAAGGGCACGCCGCTCACGTACGGGCAGGTGAGTCCCTCGGGGGCAACGGTGGTGGCGATCAGCAGGTCAGCGCCCTCGTCGCAGTAATCCTTGGCCTCGGAGATAGCGCACTGCACGATCTCGTACTTGCCGGCATAACCGTTGGCATCGAGCATGGTGGCGACCTTCTGGGCAACGAGCGTGGAAGTAGCAGCGCCAGCACCGCAAGCCAAAACGATCTTCTTCATAGGTAATGTCTCCCTTCATGGTTTACTTTAGGTAAGTGTACCGCAGCGAGCGATGGCACTTAGCCTCGATGAGCTTTTATGCCAGTTTGCTTGCGCGCTGCGTATAATACATCTAGTACGTGTTGTCATACCGCTCGCTTTATGAGCGACTAAGGACCCTAATATGCCCGATTCCCGCACACTCTGGACCGCCGTCGTTATCATCTGTATCGCCGTGTCGGTGTTCTTTAGCGTCAAAAAACGCACCACGTTTAAACGCCTGCAGCAGCTTATGGCCGCTAAGCAGTGGGACGAGTTCGATCGCTTGCTCGACGACAAACTCACCAGCATGCTGTACCCGCGCTACAACCGCGACTACCTGCGCCTGAACTCCTATCTGCTGCGCGAGGACCACAAGCGCGCCAGCGAGATGTTCGACCTGCTGCTGGGACTCAACCTGCCCAAGATGCAGCGCGTCGACCTGGTCATTAAGGCCTTTAACTACTACGTTGGCCAGGAGGACCGCAAAAAGTCCAAGGAGTTGCTGCACGAGATCAAGGGCTTTGAGGGCGGTCAGGCCGAGGCAGTCGCACACGAATGCCAGCTGATGTACGACACGATGATCCTCAAGCGCCACAACGACATTCCCGAGCTGGAGCGCATGCTCGAAGAGGCCGATGACGACAAGGTCAAGAGCTGCCGCCTGGAATACCTGCTGGCCCTGCAGTACAAGAACAAGGGCGACGATGCCAAGTTCCAGGAGTTCCTGGAGAAGTCGGGCCAACACTCGATGGCCGTCAACGCGTAACGGACGGCTTGTGCTAGACTTCTAGTCTCACGGGGGCGTGGCGGAATTGGCATACGCAGGAGACTTAAAATCTCTCGCCGCAAGGATTGTGGGTTCGAGTCCCACCGCCCCTACCACGTATTGTTTATGGGCCCGTGTCCCCAAGGGATGCGGGCCCGTTTCTTTTAGATGCTGGTGGGGCTCGAACCCGCGAGGGGGCGAGCGTCAAGCGGACGCGCAGCGTCCGCAGCGAGCCGGCGAGGGCGCCGGCAGGCGGCCGAAGCCGGTGCGGATTTGCGCAGCAAATACGCAGACGTCCCACCGCCCCTACCATGTATTGCCTACGAGCTCGTGTCCCTTTGGGATGCGGGCTCGTTTTTTTCGGACGCCGTCAACCGCAGAGCAGCTCATTTGGGACGGGGCTTTTTTGACTACTTTTTTCCACCCACCCAATGAGTTTCCTCACACATTTTTCGATGGAAAAACGTGGTTATTTCGCACATTTTCCGATGGAAAAACGTGGTTGTCTCACACATTTTCCGATGGAAACGCCCAAATGGCCTTATACTAGCCGAGAGGGTTGGGAGGCAATATGCAACGACAGCTTATGAGTGAACTTATCGCTTGGAAATCAAGGGCGAATCGCAAACCTCTCTTGCTTAAGGGAGCCCGCCAGACAGGAAAGACTTGGCTTCTTAACGAATTCGCAAGCCAGCAGTATCGAAACGTCATTCGTTTTGACTTTATGCTCGAGCCGAGCACACGCTCGCTGTTCGATGGAGACCTCGACCCCAAGCGCATCATCTCCCAGATAGAGCTCCTACGTGGCCAAACCGTAACGCCGACAGACACGCTCATCATCTTCGACGAGATCCAAGAGGCGCCACGCGGGATCACCTCGCTCAAGTACTTCAACGAGCTTGCACCCGAATACCACATCGTAGCAGCCGGTTCCTATATGGGCCTCGCGCTCCGACGCGAAAACGAGTCATTTCCCGTCGGCAAAATCGACCAGCTCACCATGCGTCCCATGGGGTTTGCCGAGTTCGTTCGCGCCGTCGACGGCAACCCGCTCGCCGACGCCATCCTTGCCGCAGACATGAACCTTCTAGCAAACGTCACCGAAAAGCTCGTGCACTTGCTCAAGGAATACCTTGTTGTCGGTGGTATGCCCGAAGTTGTCTCCGCTTTCGCCGAGACACGCGACTTCATTGAAGCCCGAAGGCTTCAGCAGCAAATCATCGAGGCTTACGAATCCGATTTTGGCAAACATGCACCCGCCCGCATCGTCGAGCGCATGAGGTTGGTTTGGAAATCCCTTCCCGGCCAGCTTGCCAAGGAGAACAAGAAGTTTGTCTATGGCGCCCTTCGCCCTGGAGCGCGCGCACGCGATTTTGAGGAAAGCCTCCAGTGGCTCACGGACTACGGAATCGTTCATAAGGTGCCACGTGTTTCCGCTCTAAAGGCGCCGCTCTCGAGCTACGAAGACCTCTCGGGCTTCAAACTGTTCTGCATCGACACCGGCATCCTCGGAGCGCTCTCCGGTCTCTCTCCGGCCATCGTTCTTAACGGATCCGCTGTTTTTACCGAGTTCAAAGGTTCGCTGACCGAACAATACGTCGCGCAGGAGCTTTTGCTCCAGGACAAAACTCCCGTGTATTGGTCCTCTACCTCTGGCAATGCCGAAACCGACTTTGCCATCGACCATGCGGGAACCGTGCTTCCGCTTGAGGTCAAGGCGGCAGAGAACCTTAAAGCGAAGAGTCTGAAAATAGCCTGCGAAAAATTCAAACTCGAGCGTTGCGTGAGGAGCTCTCTGGCGGCATATAGAGACGAGGACACGCTCGTCAATATTCCGCTTTGGGAGATTGGGCAAATCGACAGGCTGGCATAAGTAGCTAAAATAGCCCCGTCCCAAAAAGACTAGTTTTAGAGGGTGCTCAGGCTCGGAGTCCAGGCGATGGTGGGGGTCGCGCCGTCGAGAACCTCATTGATGGTAGCGGCCATGCCGGCGAGCAGGCTGTTCTCGCTTACGGTGAGCGTGTCGTAGTTGCCGGCGCACATGAGCTCGCGCATTACCACGGCACCGGCCAAGATCACGCTCGCGCGCTTGGGCTGCACGCCCGGCAACGCAGCGATGCCCGCAACATCAAGCGTGGACATACGCTCAATGGCGGCCGAGACCTGCTCCAGCGAAAGCTCGCGCAGGTGCACAAAGCTCGAGTCGTACGGCTCCAGTTCGTGGACCAGCGCCACGAGCGTGGTGACGGTGCCGCCCACCGCAACGAGGCGTTCGGCGCGCTCAAAGTCGCTGGGCAGGCCTTCAAAATAGGCGGCAAACTGCTCGCCTGCCCACGCGGCAGCGGCAGCAAGCTCGCCATCCGCGGGCGGCAACGCGGAGAAAAAGCGCTCCGTCACGCGGCGACAACCGATGTCCAGCGAGCGCGTTCCCTCCAGCGCAAAGACGCCGCGCTCCGGCGCGTACACGCCAGTCGCGAGCTCCGTGGATCCGCCGCCCGAATCGGCAACAATGATGCGCTCGCCGGCAAAGTCGTGCGCCACGCCGAAAAACGTCAGGCGCGCCTCGACCTCGCCCGGAATCACCTGTGGCTCAAGCCCCAGATCGCGCAGGCCGTCCAACAGCAGCGCGGCATTGGACGCATCGCGTGCGGCACTCGTACACGTGGTGCAGACGCACACGGCCCCAAAGGCACGGGCCTCGTCCACAAACATGTGACACGCAGCGAGCACACGCTCGACAGCCGCCTTGCAAAAGCGCCCCGTCGTGTCCACGCCCTCGCCCAGGTCGGTAATCTCGGTATGCTTGGACGATTCCACAATCGCTCCGCCCTCGACCTGGGCCAACACCAGTCGCGACGACACCGTTCCCAGGTCGATCGCGGCTACCTTATAGCGTTTGCAATTTGTCATTGCGGGCTCCCCTCCGGGCGCTATTTGCCGTTGGACACGACCGTCTGACCCTCGACGCCGTTAAACCCAAACAGCATGTCGAGCGCCTGGATGTACCACGGCGCGTCCTTGCCGACTTCTTCGATTTCCTTGGCCACTTCGCTGGCCTTCTTGGCGTTTGAGGACTTTTTGCTCGACGACGAGTCCGAATCGTCGTCCAAACCTAGCACGTCAATCTTCTTCTCGCCGGGCATCACCAGGCCCAGGTCCTCGGACGCCGCGTCCTTGATACCCTCCTCCGAGAGCAGCTTGTCGACGCTTTTTTGCAGCTCATCATTGTATTGCTGGCGAATCTCGACCTGCTTGGCCAAGATATCGCTCGAACGCTTTGCCACGTACAGATCGCGCACGGGGAAATACAGGCTCACGAGCACCAGCGCCACCACGATACCGATAAACAGCGGACGCAGAGGGCCATGCGTAAAGTCATAGATCGCCTTGACAACCGCGTTGTCGTTGGCGTAATGCATAAAGTCCGAGCCCGAAAGACGGCTCGAGGGCCTACTCGATTTGTCGTGTGCTTGAGTCGAGGGACGCGACGCATGCGACGAACGTGCCGGGCGCACCGGTCCATCTGCCAAGGTATTTGATTGAGCATTGGGGCGCGAGGTACTTGCCGGGCGCTGCGTGGAGCGGTCGGCGCCGGCATAAGCGGACCCACCGAGCTGCACCGTGCGCGCACGGCGAGGCGACGGCTCGCGCGAACCGGCGGAATAGTACCTGTTGTCGTAAATCTGATCCATGTGCGCCTTGTGCGGTTGAGGTTTGTTTGCGCTAAGTCCTTTAGTTATAGCACGAGCGCCCGCACCGCCTTCGCCAGCCTTTGCTCGACATAAAAAAGGCGCTGAGCCATATGGCCCAGCGCCCACAGCGCTTTGCGGCGTCCAGCCAAGGCGGGGCGGAACCGAGTCAGCCTCCTCCTCGCCAAATTCGCCCGTTTAGCGAATGTTGTAGAACGCGGCCTTGCCGGCGTAGCGCGCGCTGCCCTCGAGCTCGTCCTCGATGCGAATGAGCTGGTTGTACTTGGCGATACGGTCGCTGCGGCACGGGGCGCCCGACTTGATCTGGCCGGCATTGACGCCCACGACCAGGTCGGCGATCGTGGAATCCTCGGTCTCGCCGGAGCGGTGACTCACGATGCAGGCGTAACCGGCCTCCTTGGCGGTCTCGATGGCCTCGAGCGACTCGGTGAGCGTGCCGATCTGATTGACCTTGACCAGGATCGCGTTGGCGGCACCCAGCTCGATGCCCTTCTTGAGGCGCTCGGTGTTGGTGACGAACAGGTCGTCGCCCACCAGCTGCACCTTGTTGCCAATGCGACGGGTGAGCTCAACCCAGCCGTCCCAGTCTTCCTCGGCCATGCCGTCCTCGATGGAGATGATGGGATAGGTGTCGACAAGCTTCTCCCAGTAATCAACCATCTGGGCACTCGTGTACTCCACGCCCTCGCCCTTGAGCTCATACATACCGGTCTCAGCGGTGTAGATCTCGGTGGTCGCCGTATCATTAAAAAACATGAAGTCGACGCCGGGCTTAAAGCCAGCCTTCTCGACGGCCTTGGTGATGTACTCGAACGGCTCGGCATTGGTCTTGAGGTTGGGCGCAAAGCCGCCCTCGTCGCCCACGCCGCCGCCCAGGCCGGCCTCGTGCAGCACGCCCTTGAGGGTGTGGTAGACCTCGGCGCACCAACGCAGGCCCTCGGCAAAGCTCGGGGCGCCCACCGGCATGATCATGAACTCCTGGAAGTCGACGTTGTTGTCGGCATGCACACCGCCGTTAAGGATGTTCATCATAGGCGTGGGCAGCAGGTGGGCGTTGACGCCGCCCAGGTACTGGTACAGCGACAGGCCCGCCGACTCGGCAGCGGCGCGGGCGACGGCCAACGACACGCCCAGGATGGCGTTGGCACCGAGCTTGGTCTTGTTGGGGGTACCGTCCGCGGCAATCAGCGCGGCATCGACGGCGCGCTGGTCGAAGGCGTCGAGGCCCACGACGGCGTTAGCGCACTCGTTGTTGACGTGCTCGACGGCCCGAAAGACGCCCTTGCCCAGATAGCGGCCCTTGTCGCCATCACGCAGCTCGCAGGCCTCAAAGGCGCCGGTCGAAGCACCCGAAGGCACCATTGCGCGGCCAAAGCTGCCGTCCTCGAGCACGACCTCGACCTCGACGGTGGGATTGCCGCGGCTGTCGAGCACCTCGCGACCGTAGACGTCCAAAATATCGCTCATGTTGTCTCCCTCTCACTTGGAAACGGGTTGAATGCTTGGCGACACGGCTTGCACGCTACAGTGGCGCGCAGGTTCATAAGTTAGCCTTATCGCACTTTTTGCATTATGCCCTAAGTTAGACAAGGGATACAATCTTTTTGAAAAATAATGGGGGCGATGAGAAAGTCCGTCCCGTCGCCCCCGCAGTCTTACTCCTCTGCCTTTGCGGCATCCCAGAGGTCATTGAGGCCGTGGGTCGAAAGCTCGGCCAGATCCACGTGGGCGTCGGCCGCCATCTGCTCCATCGCGGCCCAGCGGCGGCGGAACTTTGCCGTGCTGGCACGCAGGGCGCTCTCGGCGTCGATTCCCTCCTTGCGCGCAACGTTGACCAGGGCAAAGAGCAGGTCGCCAAACTCCATCTCGCGCTCGGGCGAGCCGGGAGCCTCGGCCTCAAACTCGGCACGCTCCTCAGCGACCTCGTCCCACACGTCCTGGACCGTCTCCCACTCAAAGCCCACGGCAGCCGCCTTGCGCGACACCTTCTGAGCCTGCATCAGCGCCGGCAGGTGCGTGGGCACACCGTCGAGCAGACCCTCGGGTGCGGCCCCGCCTGCCGCCACGGCCTGGTCTTTGGCGGCCTTCTCGGCAAGCTTGACCTCGTCCCAAATCTTGAGCACCTCGTCGGAGTTGTCGGCATCCGCATCGCCAAACACGTGCGGGTGACGACGGATGAGCTTGGCGTCGATATCGCGCGCCACATCGGCCAGCGAAAACTCGCCGGCATCCGCCGCAATCTGCGCATGCAGTACGACCTGCATGAGCACGTCGCCCAACTCCTCGCGCAGGTGTGCCGCGTCGTCGGCCTCGATGCAGTCGAGCGCCTCGTAGGCTTCCTCGATCATGTTCTTGCCAATGCTGCGGTGCGTCTGCTCGCGGTCCCACGGGCAGCCGTCGGGCTGACGCAGGCGCCAGATGGTCTGCACCAGATGCTGCAGCTCGGCCGACGCGTCTACCAGCGTGGACAGGTCGCGCGAACCCTCGGCATTTTGCTGAGCCATATGCTCGGCCATGGTTAGTCCTCCCCCATGATCACATGGCGGAACGCGCCGCCCTCGTAGACGCCGTAGCTATGTGTGCCGTCCTTGGGGATGCTCACGCTGCCGGGATTGAAGAGCCACAGACCCGGGTGCGCGGCGCTTTCCTCGTTAACCTTGATGTGCGTATGGCCGTAGACGAGCGCGGAGCCCTCGGGCAGCGCGGGCGCGTGGTCAACGCTGTTATGCATGCCGGCGCCAAAGACGTGGCCGTGCGTCAGGAACAGTTCACGTCCGGTCTCGTCGAATAGTGTGGCGTAGTCAGCCATGACGGGGAAGTCGAGGACCATCTGGTCGACCTCGGCGTCGCAGTTGCCGCGCACCGCGATGATGCGGTCGGCCAGGGCGTTGAGCAGCGGAATCACGCGTTTGGGGGCGTAGTCGCGCGGCAGGTCGTTACGCGGGCCGTGGTAGAGCAGGTCGCCCAGCAGCACAATGCGGTCGGGCTGTTCGGATTCGATGGCAGTGCAGAGGCGCTCGGCCCAGTATGCCGAGCCATGGATGTCGGAAGCGATGAGGTATTTCATGGGGAGTCCTTTCGGTGGGGTTAATTGGATTGGCGCGGCGCGTCACTCGCCCGCATCACTCAAATCGCAACGCCGCGGCTTGGGCCGCTTGCATCACGCGTTGGAGCGGCACGTTGTGCTCGCGGGCAAGGCGAGCACAGTCCTCGTACTCGGGAGCCGCACGTTCACTGCCATCGGGCAGGGTCGCCACCTTAACGGATACCTCGCCCCAAGGCGTCGTCACCTGCTCGAATCGGCGCGGCAGGCAAACGCGTTCCATCACCTGGCGACGAACGGCGTTGGTCGTGGTTTCCAAAAAGATAATCGTCTGCAGGCGTTCGATATCCTCATGCGAGCAAATCACCTGCAACTGCCATCCGGGGCGGCCCTTTTTGCAGTAGAGGGGCAGCCAGTGCACCTCGCGGGCGCCGGCCTCGCGCAGGCGGTCGGCGGCGTAGGCGAGCACCTCGGGCGACGCGTCATCGATGTCGCACTCCAGCTTGACGATAGTTTCGGGCGCATCGGTCTCGCGGGACAGCGGAGATGTACTTCCACGTTGCATACGGTCCGAATCCTTTCCGCACGGGCTCGTTTTATTCACCCAAACGCTAGCACATCGGACGTGGCACAGGCGTGACTTTCGTCCGTCGCCGCCCTCACCCCTATCCAAACGTGTACGTCAGCCTCCAAACATGTCATTTTTTGTCGGTTTTGGAGGCTGAGGTACACGTTTTGGAGCGAGGCCGCACACGATCAGAATTGCGCCCGCACTCCGTCCAGCACAAAGTTCGCCGCACTCAACAATTTTGGACTTTCTACGCAGTTCATCGACCAAAAATTACCCTCGGCATACTTACCCGCTGCACGATGTTACTCTAGTTGCATTTGGCTAACTAAGCGGCTGCCGAGGACCCCGCCCGGCACCGTTACGGCATAGGAGGTTTCATGTTCGAGAAGCGGCTCTTCTCCCTGGTTCCGCAGGCAACGCCCTACATTATGGCAAGCGTCCTGTTTAAGTGGATCGCGCTCATGGCAAACATCACGGTGATGTGGGTGCTTGCGCGCATCTTGGGCGGCATCGTCACGGACGGCCTTTCCGCCGCGCTCGCCGTCGATGCCCTCGCACAGGCGGCCCTGCCGCTCGCCGCCGCCATCATCGTGCGCGCCGCCTCCATCTACCTGGCCCAACGCGCCGGCGACAAAGCCGCGTTCGAGGCCGTCCGCCGCGTGCGCTCGTTCGTCTACGACAAGCTCACCGCACTCGGCCCCTCCTACACCGAGACCGTCCCCACCGCCGAGGCCGTCCAGACCAGCGTCGAGGGCGCCACGCAACTCCAGGTGTACTTTGGCGGCTACCTGCCGCAGCTCTTCTTTGCCGGCTTGGCACCCATCACGCTGTTTGTACTGCTCGTGGGCCAGGCGGGTCTTCCCGCCGCGCTGCTGCTCGCCTGCGTTCCGGTCATCCCCGTCTCCATTATGATGGTCATGCGCAACGCCAAAAAGATCGGTGCCGAGTACTGGGGCAGCTATGTCGATCTTGGCGGCATGTTCCTGGAGGCCGTGCAGGGTCTCACCACCCTTAAGGTCTACCAGGCCGATCGAAGCTGGCGCGAGCGCATCAACGCCGAGTCCGAGCGTTTCCGCACAGCGACCATGCACCTGCTGGTGATGCAGCTGCGCTCCATTTGCGTTATGGACCTGGTCGTCTATATGGGCGCCGCGCTCGGCATTATCGTGGCCGCACTGCAGCTCGCCACGGGCAAGATCGGCTTTGAGGCTGCCTTCCTCATCGTCTTTCTGTCACAGGAGTTCTTTTTGCCTATGCGCCGCCTGGGATCGCTGTTTCACACGGCCATGAACGGCATGGCCGCCTCGCGCCGCATGTTTGGCATTTTGGATACGCCCGAGCCCGAGCGCGGCGATGTTGAGCTTGACGGCCGCGGCGATATCGAGCTTGACGGCGTGGGTTATGTCTACGGCGACCGCACGGTGCTGGACAGCGCCAGCGCGACCATTGCGCACGGCTCGCTCGTGGCACTCGTGGGCGAAAGCGGCGGCGGCAAGTCCACGCTCGCGGGGATTATCGCGGGCCGCAAGGGTGCCTACCGTGGCAGCGTGCGCATTGGCGGCGTCGAGCTGCGCGATGTCACGGCCGCCTCACTCATGCGCGCCGTCACGCTGGTGCCCACCAACGGCTACCTGTTTGCCGGCACCCTGCGCGACAACCTGCTGCTCGCCCAGCCCAACGCCACCGACACCGAGCTTTTGCGCGCGCTCGACCGCACGCGCGTGGCGGCCTTTGTGCGGGCCAACGGCGGGCTCGACATGGTGATTAACGAGGGTAGCACCAACCTTTCGGGCGGCCAGCGCCAGCGCGTGTGCATGGCCCGCGCCCTGCTGCACGACTCGCCGATCTATGTGTTTGACGAGGCTACGAGCAACGTCGATGCCGCAAGCGAGGCCGCGATCGGCGAGGTCATCGCGTCGCTTGCCGGCGGGCACACTGTAATTGTGGTGGCACACCGCCTGTCGACGATCGTGGACGCCGATCAGATCCTGGTGCTGGAACGCGGCCGCATTGCCGAGCACGGGACTCACGGCGAGCTCTTGGCCGCCGCGGGCGCCTATGCGCGCATGTGGAGCAGCCAGGAGCAGCTCTCGGCATATGCGTATGCAGAGGGTGATGCTGAGGATGCCGGCGCGGTTGAGGCTGTTGACGGCAGCGCCGCCTGTGCCGATGGCCTCAACGGTACTAGTTCGTCTTCCGCTGCCGCGGCGCCTGACTCCGGCCGCGCCCGTCGCTCGGCGCCGTCCATCATGTGGCGCATGATGGGGCTCGTCCGACCGCTTGCCGGCTGGCTTGTGCTAGCCGTCGCGCTGGGCAGCATCGGCATGCTCACCGCCGCGTTCGTGCCGGCCTTTGGCGCCCTTGGCCTTATGGCCGCGCTGGGCCGCAACGCCTTGAGGCTTGGTCTTATCGCAGCATGCGCGGCCTGCGCCGCCTGCGGCATCGCGCGCGGGCCGCTCCACTACGGCGAGCAGCTCTGCAACCATTACATCGCATTCCGTCTGCTCGCACACATTCGCGACCTGGTATTTGGCGCCCTGCGCCAGCTCGCCCCCGCCAAGCTCGAGGGCCGCGGCAAGGGCGAGCTCGTGAGCCTGGTCACCTCGGATATCGAGCTGCTCGAGGTCTTCTACGCGCACACCATCTCGCCCATTGCCATAGCTCTGGTCTGCACCGTTGTGTTTGAGGGCTTTTTGCTGGCTGTGAGCCCCGAGCTCGCGGGCATCGCGCTCGTGGCCTACGCGGTCCTGGGCGTGCTACTGCCCCTGACCTCGGCCAAGGCATGCGGCACCACCGGCCGCCAGAGCCGCGAGGGCGCCGGTAAGCTGGGCGCCTTTGTACTCGACAGTCTGCGCGGCGCGGGCGAGACCATCCAGTTTGCCGGTGGCACCGATCGCAGCCGTGCCCTGGGCAAGCTGACCGAGCAAGTCGGCGCCGTGGACGCGCGCCTCAAGCGCCGCCAGGCGGTCAGCGAGGCCGTAGCCGATGCGCTTATTCTTGTGGCTAATCTGGTGATGCTCGGGCGTGCGCTGCAGCTGGTGGCTGCGGGAACGATTGACTTTGCCGCAGCGTTTGTCGCCGTCTTTACCTTTGTGTCGTCGTTTGGCTCGGTGATGGCCGTGAGCCGCCTGGGCGCCTCGCTGCAGGAGACGCTCGCCTCGGGCGCACGCGTGCTCGATTTGCTCGACGAGCAGCCCCAGTGCGCCGAGGTCGCCGATGGACAGAACGTTGAGTTTGCCGGCGCCGCAGCCGAGCATGTGAGCTTTAGCTATGTGGGCGGCGTGGACGCGGGCGGTGCGGGCGCCACAGAGCAGGTCGCGAACGACACCGCTGCGAGTCTCATCCTCGACGACGTGACCTGCACCTTTGCGCCCGGTACCATGACCTGCATCATGGGGCGCTCGGGTTCGGGCAAGTCGACGCTGCTTAAGCTGCTCATGCGCTTTTGGGACCCCGCAGCCGGCACCATCACGGTGAGCGGCGTCGATGCCCGCCACATCAACACGGCGAGCCTGCGCAGCCACGAGGCCTATATGACCCAGGACACGCATCTGTTCTGCGGCACCGTACGCGAGAACCTGCTGGTCGCGCACGCCAACGCCACCGATGCCGAGCTGCTCGACGCTTGCCGCTCCGCCTCACTCACCACGCTCATCGACCGTCTGCCGCAGGGACTCGACACGCCCGTTGCCGAGCTGGGCGACTCGCTTTCGGGCGGCGAGCGCCAG